>DOTD01000024.1 GCA_003513005.1 Desulfotomaculum sp. | reverse complement strand
AATAGTTCTATTTGTAAGTGGTTTCTGTTTTCGCGGAACATGTAAATCCCCCTGAAATGTATATCTTTGATTTGTCCATAGATTGCTCTGGATCTCTTGATATTTATATTATACTTCGAGATTCGCCATTGTTTATCCTGCTGCTAAGGCTGTTGTTTACTATTCAATGGGGTTTTCGGAGTGGAATCTTATATTGAAAATCTGTAGAATTGGAATTAAATACCTTGTATTATTAAGTAAGGCTACTATTTAGGTAGCCATTTTTTATGTTATGTTTATTTGTTTCCGTTTGTTTTGGTCCATTTATTCTTGTCTTTTTGTGGCCATTTATCTCTGGCAGACTTGGTTCAAATGTTGTCAGCGGCAACACCATAGCCGGTTTGGTTGAACCCTTTGAAAGCGCTATTATTCTGCTGTGTACCATTCCTGGAGTTGATCGCAACACTGCCATCACGATTCTCTCCGAGATCGGTACTGATATGTCTCAGTTCTCATCCTCAAAGCGCTTGTGCTGTTGGGCGGGATTAGCGCCTGGCAACAACCAATCCGCCGGTAAAAAGAAGTCTGTTCGCATCACTAAAGCCGGAGTTTACCTCAAACCCGCTCTTGTACAAGCGGCCCATGCCGCCGTGAAATCCAAGACTTCTTCTTACTACCGCATCAAGTATGAGCGGATTGCCAAACGCAGAGGTAAGAAACGAGCCATTATCGCCATTGCCAGAATGATGCTCACTGCCGTTTATCACATGCTCCAGACCGGTGAGGTTTTCAATCCTTGCGATTTCTACCGGGTTGATATGCCGGTGGAACTTCGTATTAAGCAAAAGGAGAAGGCTTTGAGGCAAGCTGCTAAACTCTTGATTGCACACGGAGTGGTTAGCCCCGAGCATATCTCTCTATTTGTTTAACCTTTTAGCTCTGCTTCCCCCGATGGCTTGTTTGTTATACCCTTTTTTAGGTTTAGGGGTTTTCAACTTTTGCCTTGAATGTTTTCACGCTAATCCTCATATGCCGGAAATATTTTTTACAATGCGTTGTTTAGGCGGCCTTTTTCTTTTGCTGCTTCTTGAGTTGTACGATTGTTCCGTCAAGTTATGAAGAATTACCTGGAAGACCTGATAGACCAAGTTAGTACAGAAAACTCAGAGGCGGTCATCCAGGCAGCTGCCGAAGCTAAGGAAATCTTAGAAAGCGACCTGTTCATAGAACAAAAAGGGATTCGTTCCCTGGTGTACAAAGATGCCCGAGTGGGCTACAAGAGCAAGACACAATCTTTTTATGGCTACAAGGCGGAATTATGTCAAACTACTGATGGTGGCTTAATAACCAGCATCAATGTAGAAGCGGGTTCCTATGTCGATGGATATAATTTCAAAGACCACCTGGAGAAAATCCAGAAGGCCGGAATTATTTTGACTGGTGTATATGGTGATAAAGCTTACTTTCGTTACGATATCCTTAGCTTGATAAAGGAAAACCAGGCTGCACCATATATACCGGTAAGCGCCAGCGCTTATAAAATAGATGAAGAATGGTTCAGCTACAACAAGGATAGTAACCAATGGTTTTGTGTTATGGGGAATGAAACAGAGAAAGTAAAGCAAAAAACCCGTAAACGAAAGGGCAAAGAAGAAAAGCATTTGGAATACAGCTTTGAACGCAAGCGCTGTCGCAATTGTCCTCGTCGAAATGAATGCTTAGGTAAAAGTAATCGAATAGCCAGAAAGATGAGAGTCAGCGTAAATACCCCCGAGTTATATGAGTATAGCCGCCGAGCTAAAACGTTTCCATGGATTAGACCGAGCCAAAGGCTACGGTCGACAAAGCGTCCGTATGCAGGCAAAACTAACAGCCTTAGCGGTAAATTTAAAGCGGATAGCTAAGATAGTATCCGCTTCAAAAGAGATATTGGTTCCAAATTTGAACTTTTTGTTCTGTTGGCTGGTGATTAACCGACCAGATTGGACAAGGACAACCGTAAGAGCCGCTTAAAAGAGGCACTTTTTCAGTGGTCTCGAATGGTTCTGTTGTGCGTCCCGATGAGCATGATTTGAGAAAGGAAGTGGGTCATAACTTAATAACCACTGACACAGGTGACCGTCCCTTTGTGTTGATTCAAAATCGATTCCCCCTGTCTATGCGCTACGCTTTTTCCTATTTATCCTATATTTGGGTGCGTGTCAGGTGAACACGTCACCCAATAGAAAAAGGACTGTAGATTTTTCTACAGCCCTTGATTTTAAAGGATTTTTGGTGTCGGAGGCGGGACTTGAACCCGCACGGTCTCCCATACGCCCCTCAAACGTACGCGTCTGCCTATTCCGCCACTCCGACATGTTTTTTTTAAGCAAGTTCTATTATAAGTTGGAAAGGTGTCTGCTGTCAATAATCGCGCTTTTTTGTTATTAAAAGACGTAAAAATTCCTGTACCTCCCCCGGAGAGTTAAGCCTTAAGGAAGCCTTAGACGGACGGGAGTCTTTGCTGACCAGCACACCAAGCCCCTCTTCAAGACAGGCAAAAGCGTCCTCATCAGTTGTATCGTCACCTATAAACGTTATATAAGCCAAAGGCGCCTTTCCCCTTACCCAGTCGATAAACTTTCCCTTGTGCAGCCCTTTTGGGCGTATTTCAAGAACTTTCTTGCCCTCAAGAAACTCAAGGCCAAATTCTTCACAGACTTCTTTGCTTTTTTCTATAAAGCTTTTCAAGACATCTCCTGCGCCCGGATCGGCCAGCCTGAAATGGATCGTCAAATCAATAAGTTTGTTTTCAATAATATAACCCTTCTTATCCCCGATGCATTCAACAGCAATTGTATATAAACGGTTAATAACAGGTTCAATGTCGGCAGATGCTAAAGCAGTTAGGTTGCCGGCGGGATCCTCGATTAAAACACCATGTACACTGCTCAGATATAATCCGGGAACAGGCAAAAGTTCTTTCAATTCTTCAAGTACGCGGCCGCTCAAAATCGCCACTTTATAACACGGCAATCCGCAAAGCTGCTTTAAGTCGGCAAGCAGGCCCTCATCCGGTCTGGCTAGTTCAGGACGCGGCGCAATCGGAACTAACGTGCCGTCATAATCAAGTATTAGAAATACTTCCCGGTATAAGTCAAGCTTACCGGCAAGAGCTTCCGGCTTTATTAAAATTGGATGATTTTGAATCATTAGCTGCCCTTCTTAGTACTACAGCGATGAGTATTAAAGCTCTTTGCCAACATTAAATAGCGACTTCGCCCAATATTTGGAGATTCCTCTTTCGGTGCGAGAGGTAGGCGACCATGTTGCGTTTCATGTGGTAGTTAACGTCCCTCAAGGTCTTTCGGATCAGCTTCTCATTACCGGATAGGCCTGCAATGATCAGTTTCTTGGCCTGTGGCATCGTCA
>DOTD01000023.1 GCA_003513005.1 Desulfotomaculum sp. | reverse complement strand
TCGCCGAACCCTGGAAGTATTATCGCATAAAAGTCCTTCGCTGTCCACTATATTTTTCTTTAATCGTAGTTGTTGGATTACCGAAAGCAGCGACCACGGTGACATAAGGAAGCTGTTATGATATCGTCAAAGAACTATCAAGAGATCCATCGCTGTAGTAGTAATTAAATTTCCAATTATTTTTGCGCCTTATGTATACTTTCTGGTAATTTTTAAAAAATCCTGCTATTTCTTGACGAAATCCCCCTAAAGCGCGGTGTCATGTTCTCTGCTTTTTTACACTTTTTCAACCAGCAAAGCCACTATAATTCAAATATCGCCTGGCCGAAGCCGAAAATATTTGGTTCAAATAAGTCACCCTCCTCAATTTTTGTCAACGTCGCACCTGGATTTATCATTTTTATTTGGTCACTACACGCTAATTTATTCCATTTTTTAGGTCACTACTTTTACAAAATGCCTTTTTTATGACTTCTCAGCCCAGTAAATACGTGTCAAAAAATTTATTTTTAGAGTTAAAAAGCACTAAAAAATCGATAGTCGGGCTAGCCATAATTCCTCCTTCGTAAGCACGGTGATAGTGATTGATGAGACGCCCAGCGATAAAGCTCATCTGCCGCCAACAGGATGAGCACAAAACTTTGAAGAACCACAAAACTTTAATGGGGCACAGAACTTTGAAAAAACTGCCACGCTATTGGCGGTCAGGTGGAGCGCCTTGTTAACAGCTATTGGATATCTGGAGTTCCCCTAGCCGCATGCCAAACTCTTGCAATCTCAACGATACGCTTTCTGCTGTCCACCCTATAGACGATCCTACATGGCTTACGAATCACTTCAAGAATAGCAGGATCACCGAACTCAGATACGATTCGCCCGGATTCTGGGAAATCGGCTAATCTCTCCACAGTTTGTAGTAGGCTCCTAACGAATCGTTCGGCTGCCGAAACACTGTCCTCTGCTATAAAGGCTGCAATGTCTTTAAGATCAAATTTTGCCATCGGAGACCAGATCAGTTTGAAAGCCATTCTCTGAACTCTTCCCTGACCCGCTCATGGGGAATGCCCTTACCTTCATCGAGCTCACGAAGACCCTTACGTACACCTGCTATAAAGTTAATCCTCTCCTGGATATCTTCCCATGTAGCGTCTTCTGGAAGTTCTTGAATGCTCCTTATGGCTATTTCCTTAGTAGACATGGTCAATAAACCTCATTTTTTATCGTGCTTTTGGGTCTGTACAGTTCATCTTCTGCTAACGGGCTGCTCAGAGGCGGCGCGTTTTTACGCCGTCTCCTGGAGTAGCAAGGTTATATGAGCAATAATGGTAAAATATCAAAAGCGTTTATGTGACATACCGTTTCTGCATCAGGCACCTCCAGGCTATGGGCGGAATTGGATGATTCGACCCAAAGTGGGTTGATTGTAACGAAATAATCTCAAAATAAGGCTCCACTGCAAAGACGATATCTCTTGCAGTCCGTTGAGGTAGACCAGGACCTTGGCGATGCTCATCAGCGTTGCCAACGATTGTTAGCCACAGGCCAACTTCTTCCAAATGAGTAGCGACATTTTTAGCAAACCTTTTTCGATCGTTTTCAGAACTGAATGAGTGAAGACAGCCTCTATCAAATACAAAACCAAAAGGAACACCTTTAATTTTATTTTTAAGAAAATCAACAAGCATAAAATCGCATTCAACATTGGCTTTAGAAGCTTTTTCTTTTGCCTTCTGTAGAGCAATGTCAGAAGTATTAGTACCAACAACCTGAAAGCGGTTCTGGGCAAGCCATATTGAATTGTCTCCGGTTCCACAGCCAATATCTAAAACTTTGCAGCTCTGAATAGGCTTTGTTGTTACAACTTCGATAAGATTAAAATCTGGTTGTCCGACGTCCCAAGGGGTATAGCCTGTCTTGTAACTTTCTCTGTAACGCTCTTCGACTGTCATCTGATTACTCCTTATATATAAAACGCTCGGGTTAGCCCGCGTCTTTCTTACCTTGTCTGCCATATAGTTGGTCTGCAAGGCGCATGATCTCCGAGCGCAGGGCCAGTCGCTCCAACCATCCAGCCGGGATGCCCGACTTGCCGTAGTATGCTCCAGTGACTTGTCCGCATATGGCTGCTGTCGTGTCGGCATCACCGCCTAGATTGGCGGCCATGAGAATCGCCTCCTCGAAACTCTCAGCGCGAGTGAAGCACCACATGGCTGCCTCAAGACTCTCCACAACGTATCCGGAACCGCGAATGCCCTCTGCGGACTTTGCCCGATAGTCTCCTCTGGCAATCGCCACGATCTTTTCTTCCCCGGCAAACGACCCACTGTCACCGAGCGCGACTTCATTCTTCGGCCTTCCCTGTAACGCACGGCAGATGATGCGTGTGAGCAGACGACAGGCATCCACACACTCCGTCGCGCCATGGGTGGTTCGGGAACTCTCTGCTCCGTATCGCTCTGCAGCTTCCAAATCTGGGAAGAAGAACATCGGAATGGGCGCCAATCGCATGATGCATCCGTTTCCAGCGGATAGCGGGTCGGTGGATCCGGCGAAAGGCTCTCCGGTCCGGCGGAATCGCCGAAGTGCCGAGGCCACAGTGTTGCCGATGTCAAAGCACGCACCGGTGCTGCTCAGATATCCCTGGTCAGCCCAGCGGCAGTAGCGTTCCATCTGATCTCGTGCGTCAAACCCGTTGCGTTCAATTAGACTGGTGGCGAGGCAAAGGGCCATGGAAGTATCATCGGTCCATTGGCCGGGCAGAAGATTGAAAGGCCCTCCGCCTATCATATCGCGCAAAGGTTCGAATGTTCCCCGCGGTCGAAACTCAACGGTCGTGCCAACCGCGTCGCCCACAGCCAAACCAAGTAGACAACCCCGAAACCTTTCTCGCGTATCCATTCCTGTCATCCTCCGGCGGGCTAACGTTAAGATTCACCTATGGCGGGTAATTGCTGAAAATAGACTAAAAAGCGACGAATTTTGAACAGCTACAAATCTTCTAAAAAGCCCCGGTCTTTAGCCATCAGGTGTAATCTTTTGTTAGCTGATTCCCTTCTCTCTATTTATCCAGTATCCCGGCTTACGATGCCCATGTGCTATAGCAAGAATCTACAAAATTTCTCCTCGAATTATGTACGCTATATAGTATGGAAAAACTCTTAGATTGACGCGACGGTAACTTCGTTTTCGGAGTCGTGGGACAGTTGGATTGCTTAAAATCCAATTGATATGCTGGTCTGCTTCTTCTTTAAACTTTAGTCCTAATCCAGACTGTTGTTCTTCATAATAAGCTATTGCATCTTTCAATTCCTCAAATGCCTGCTGGAGTATTATGATATTCATGATATAAACCGTTGTTCAATTTCTCTCATTGCTTTATTGTAATCAATACCAGTGGCTTTTCCTTCATCAACAGCACGGACCCTATCCATTATCTCTTCTTCCCATGCAGATTCAATATCGGTATCCAAAGATCTACTATCAAGAAATAAGAGAAATCGGACTATTTCTAGTCGTTCCCGTTTGGGCAGCATTATTAATTCTTTTGTTATCTCTTCAAAATTTCGCTGCATTGGTTTTCTTCCCCTTATTTTTTTGTTGTTTATATATGACAGACGGCCTGTTAGGCCTGTTCCGTGTGATTACCGTAGCTTCATGACCGAGAGCGCAATCAGCCGGGGCATCTCCGGTGTGAAGATTGAAGTGGAGGGAGCAGTGTCAGCGACGTATCCGCGGACTGCGTACCTGTGCTCCTCACCACCTACCATCTCGTCGCGCCGCAGGTTCTCAAATACACACTGAGGATGAAACTCCACGGCGTAGGTTCGTGTTGCGTGAAGAACGAGCAGACCACCAAACTGCGTCTGTTCCTTCTTCGACAGATCCACGACTCCCTCGTAGACCGCCTCCATCCAACCGGACTCCTCGACGACCGGTTGCCCGGCTGGCGGGACAGGCGGCTGGGGAGGAGCATTGTCATAGTCATTCTTTGATTCGGGGGCCTTGGTTTTCGAAGCAGGGCTTTTCGTGCCTTACGAATCCGGTGTTTATGGGGCTTCCTTCTTACCGCAACCGACAAGTAGAGAGAGGCACAACACTACCGCGATCAAACCGAAGTATCTTTTCTTCATAGCAACGCTCCTCTGCCGGGATATTTGCCGGCTAACGGTTGAGCTAAGCTGCGGTGCGAAGCACCGTCGGCTTTAGCGATTTGTTAGGCTTTTCCATCGTTTCATCTAAAAGAGTTTGGTAAAATTAAAAAAACTCACCTCCTTTTTTGCCATGATTAACCCTGTTGTTTTTAGTAATGATACCTGCAAGCTAAAATTCTGATTTTTGTTTCTAAAACTTCATAGACAAGCCGATGTTCTTGGTCAATACGCCTAGACCAACAACCAGACAGTTCATGTTTTAGCCTTTCAGGCTGCCCCATCCCTTCAAATGGATTGCGTTGAACTTCCTTGATCAACTTGATAATCCTTAGAGCCTTCTTGCGATCGTTCTCAACCCACCAAGACAGATCCTCAAATGCAGCAGGGTCAAACTCCAAGCTTCTTGCAAGCTTCATCAAAAGGAATTCCTTCTTGACGTTTTTTGGCCTCCAAAAGGCGTTGTTTCATAGTTTCACTTTTTAAAAGATATGTTGTCTCTCTTTCTGATTCAATCTCACGCCAAAGATCAATAGGGACGACTACATCTGTAAGATTACCATTTTCATCTGCAATGTATCTGATGGCTGATTTGCTCATTTTCCCACTCCTTTTTTATATGTTCATTTTATAGCCTTCTCATTAATTATGATACTTGAGATAGATGGAAATGGCAAGCCTAACGACCAAGCTCACCGGCGGCAATGAATCGCAGCGGAATCCCCGTCCGGTGCAGCGCCTTGTTATGCCGTCTTTCATACATTTCAAAGATACCGGTCTGTAATATACGTAACATATTCCGAATGTTCTTCACGACATTCAGCAAGATGATGAATGTAGGGCTTGAATTTTAGCCGGTTTACCCGCTTTGCTATTCAACTCCCCGCCATCTCCACTCTCAGGTTCTTCTTTTGTTTTCTTGTTTAGCTGTTTAAACAGATTGTCAGCAATGCTTGTGGTGTAAACTCTGCGACCTCGGTCTCCTGCACTGCCAAGAAGTTGTAACCCTTTGTTTTTTGCCCATTCAATCATTTCTAATTCACCAATGCTTATCCCAAGCGCCATTCCATCCCATGCATTGAATCGCTTCATATCAGATGCAACAAATGAGTTCGTGCCTGAAACCAGACGGGTGAATACTCCCTGACCGAGAAGCCACAGGTATCCGAAAGAGAATCCTTTGACTTGAATCAGATTGGAGAGTACGCCTATCACGACTACCATCCCAAGATTGAACAACAACGTCAAGGCAAACTCTGACCAGAACATGTCAGTGACAGAAAGACGGGCAACAGCGGTCGTTGGACTGCCACGCATGAAGCCTTCAGGCAACAGGTAGTAACCAAACAAGTATGCGGTGTTGGATAGCAACGTGAAGAGCCCGTAGAGCCAGAGAACACGCTTGAATACACTTTCATCTGTCGTTGGTTGATGTGTAGTACAACTGAAGTACAGAAAGCGGGCTATCGGTTGGAATAACCGGTTTGAAAAAGCACCTGCTTTTTCAAATCCGAGTTCATTCCATTGTTAGCCAGCCTATTCTTTAAATAGTTATAATTGGCTAGTATAATTTAAAATTCTCTTTTCAGCCAGTTTTATGTACTCAGGATCAATATCATAGCCGACATAGTTTCGTTTGTCTTTAATAGCTGAGAGGCAGGTAGTACCACTACCGACGAAAGGATCTAAAACAACATCATCTTGGAATGTGTATAATTGAATTAGACGATGAGGCAACTCTTCTGAAAAGGGCGCGGGGTGGCCGATTTGTTTTGCTGAAACGGCGGGGAATGTCCATACACTTTTTGTCCATTCCAAAAAATCTTCTTTTTTAATCGTATTTTTTTTGTCTTTTCTCTTTCTTGAAAATGTTTCTTTAGAAAAAACTAAAATATATTCGTGAATATCCCTTAAGACAGGATTTGCGGCTGAGAGCCAGCTTCCCCATGCAGTTGAGGGGCTTGCGCTTGAAGCCTTGTTCCATATGATTTCACCACGCATAAGATAGCCGATTTCCTGCATGCCATCTATAATGTAACTATGAAGAGGTATATAAGGTTTTCTACCGAGGTTAGCTACATTGACACAGGCACGGCCGCCGGGGACCAAAACGCGATATGTTTCTCGCCAAACTGTATTCAGTAAGTTCAAATATTCATTCAGACTCAAATCATCATCATATTCCTTTGAAACGTTATATGGAGGTGATGTAACCATTAAATGAACACTATTATCAGGCAACTCGTCCATTTTTTCACTGGATTTGCAGAAAATTTTGTTAATGTTCTTTTCAAGGATTTTGTTCTCGATATGTTTTACATTTTTTTCAGAATTTAAGCCTTCATAAAGTCTGCTTTTATAAAATTTGGTGGAATCGTGGTTAATACGACCGGGAGTCCCGAAGGAACTTGTTTCAGTGCCGACCCTTTTATGACTATACTTTCCGTTTGTCATTTTAGCTCCTTATAAGTGATAAGAATTTTTCAGCTTTTTTTTCATAATTAGGTTCCCTGTTTGCAATCTCAATAATTTTCCCCAATTCTTTTTTAGATTTCATGCTGGAAAAGAACTCCCGCTTTTCAGCGAGTAAGCTTTCAAGGTTTTGTTTTAGTTCCTCATATGAATCCATCCTCACAAAACCTTTATCCGGTGACTGTTTTAGGTTTTCACCATTATTATCTAATGGATTCGGATTAACTGACCAAAATCCTTGTATTATTCCAGTATGATAGAGATGGTCAACCTTTGAACTGTAGCTTAGAGAAATGGGGGTATTCCCAAGGATGACAATTGGAATTTCTGAAGCACTGTGACTGGAAACTCGAATGTTTATGCTTTTACCGATTGCCTTTAGCATTGAATCTGAACGAAGCAATCCGGGGTTCCCTTTATGGGTTTTGAAATCACCCAAACAAATCAATTGCTTATTTCTTAATTCCCAGTTCCATACAATCGACATCTTTACTTCAAAGATTCCCTTAATATCGGTCGGGATCTGCTCTCTTTGATTGCGATCACAAAGTGCAACATCTGCCGGAGATTGAGACGTCAATCCAAGTTCTTCACATATTACGCTTTGAACGGCATAAAGTCCTTGAGAATTGGCAAAATTCTGAAGCAAATCAACCGAGAATTTTTCGGTAAAATTTCCGATAAGGGCATTCCTGCTCTGTAGCGTCGTTTTTTTGCCTTTGTAAGACTTTGGCCAATAAGCATAATAACAAGAATTATCAGCTACATAAAATAATTGTTCTGGTGTGGCGAAATTCCTTGCTTCTTCAAAAAATTGGATTTCTTTTTCTTTCGTCCAAAGCTCAGGCATTGAACCATTTCATCCTTTCCGGTCTAAATTTATCACGTATATCAAATCTATTTAAAAATTGACAGGATTAAAATTGCATTGATGGCTAACAATAATTAGATGGATCCGCATAAGATGCGGAGTCCTTGCTTTCTGCCCCTATAAGATGCCTTCGGATTTCCTTTCGAAGGTACGATAAAGCCCGTTGCTGCAATGGTTTGCCGCTTCCCAGCCATTTATCCCGGCATGTTATGCGGGTCGGCATAAAAACCTCCTTTTCAAAGTCCGTCCACCGGACTGCGCACGCCCGAAGGTCCGCGGTTTAGCACATGGGTGTACACTTTATGTCAAGCTTGTCATAAGATTTATTATGGCA
>DOTD01000022.1 GCA_003513005.1 Desulfotomaculum sp. | reverse complement strand
AAATAGTGTTGCAAAAAACCTCTTTGATTGTCTTTGTTAGGGAGGAGGTTTATTTTTAAAAAACTTTCGGCAATAATATTTCATTTAAAACGTTAATTGCATGGTGGATATAAATCTGTTATAATAGAGATATTCTGAATAGAGATATTCTGTTTGAAAAAGTTGATAAATTGGTGATTTTGGCATTTCAAAATCCAAAACTTCTTCGTTATAGAGACCAATTTGGCGTTAATCAAGGGATTGACGATTGAAATATCTCCACTATGTAATTAGTGTTTTTTTCATTTACTGTTTTGACAATGCGCAGAATGTTGCATTAAAATTGTACTTTGGGTAAGAAAAGGTGGTTTGATCAAAATGCTGAAAAAATGCGGCGGGCTGGTATTGGCTTTGTTGTTTATTTTAATTCTCTCCCTTCCCGCTTGGGGGGAGGAGGCAAACAAAGAGCCGGTCCCTCTGGATCAGATTTTTAAGGAGAGCGTGCTCTTGCCTTCTGATTTTAAAGGAAACGCTTTTGTCAATGGCGAGCTGATGACTTACAACGACGCGGCAAGCTTTAAAATTTACAGTATCAACGGCCGGATCCTGGTCCCGATCCGTTTGGCCGTCGAGGCTTTGACAGACCTGGAAAACGACGTTTATTGGAATATCCGCTGGGACGCCGCCAAGCCGGATACGGTTACCTTGTTCACATCCTACGCGCCGCATTATAAAGTAGTGGTTACGGCCGGCAGTAAGACCATGCAGGTAAATAATCAGGATATTCCTTTAGACATACCGGCGCAATCGATCGGCAACAGGATCGTCTTGCCCCTGCGCGCCATCAGCGAGGCCATCGACCGGGAAGTCTGCTGGTCGGACGGTATGGTGATCATTAGCCGGGTTCCCGTCGACCTGACGAGCGGCAAAACAAAGGAGATCGTGGCAAAGGCGAAAACCCGGTTAAGCACCTGCGGCAGTGATATTGAGGATAAGCTTAGTCCGGTAGCTGTTTATAACGGCGGGTACTACGCTTTAAAGTCTTATTATGACGCAAAGAACAATTATGTTACGGAATTATATTATTACAAAAACGGCAAAGCCGGCAAAATCGATCTGGCCGGAGAGTCCAAAATCAAACTGCCTGACGGCAATGATAGCATCCATGACAGCGATCCCAAGAGCATAGTGGGCGACAGCCTTTACTACCCGACCAGGATCGGCTCCGAAACCAAGCTTTACCGACTGGACTTCGCCACCAACAGCTCAACCGAGGTCTGCTCCTTATCCGCCGATCCTGCCGGCTGGAATTTGGACGACGAGGGCTGGTTTGACGGCGTCAGCCGTTTGGGTCAGAATACTTATGTGGTGCTGCACAGCGGAGATTTGACGATGGGCAGGGATTCGATTTACCGCTTGGTAAACAAAAGTTTGGAGGATGTCGGCGGCGCCAAATGGCTGTCATCCGTGGTACAGGTGGGGACAAAGCTGTATTATACCAGCCTGGAGTTCATGGGCATGACGGAAAATAATTTGTATTATCTTGATCTGGCGCAAAACCAGCCGGTGGCCGATATCGCGCTGGAAGGCTATGCCTATGACGTCGTCCGCAAGGCGACGGAAAACTCTATTTCTCTTAGCGCTTCTACCGATATGGAAGGCCTAGCGGTCAAGGATAGCTTTATCTACGCTATGCTTTACCAGGAAAAGGCCGACAAAGACAACCGGAATGTGGTCAGAATCAATACGGCGGACAACACGCAGACGATTCTGCCCATAGAGGTCAATAAGTTCTGGCTGGTCCAGGACGGCATCCTATATCAGGAATTTACCAGCGGAAAACTGATGAAATCGGACTTTGACGGCAGTCACATAAAAGTCCTGGCAGATCAAGACCTTGACAAAATTAAGGTTTATGGCAACGATATTTATTATACGGTTGCCGGCGAGGCGGGGCTGTATCATCTCAACGTCGTAACGGAAGCCGGGGAAAAGCTCAGCGATATCGTAGTGGACGATATTTTGCTCAATCAGTCCGGCAGTTACTTTGTCAATCAGTCTTATGACGCGGGTATTTTTAAGATCAGCGACGGCAAGGCCGCTAAAATCGTCGACGGCTTTGTGCAAAGGTGTCTCAATACCGACGGAGGGATTTTATATAATAAACGGGGTTCCGCCGATGTTTATGAGGCGGATTAGCGCTTTAAAAAAACAAGATGGACTTGGCAGCCTCGGGCGGCGGTCAGTTTAGAATTACACCGTAAAGGAGAGCCGTATTGGGTATTTTATCGGACCGGGCTTGTCCACGGGAAAGAGACGGTCCGGAAAGGAAGGATATTGATGAAGAAATGGCTGGCAATCCTATTTGTCTTGGCTGTCCTGGCTGTTCCGGCCTATGCCTTGGCGGACGGGCAAAGCGCCGGACCGGTCCCTCTGGATCAGGTCTTTGACGATAGTGTGATTTTGCCTTTTGAATTTCACGGGTATGCTTTTATGGATAATAGCCTGATTACTTTCACTAACGGCGAAAATTTTAAACTTTACCGGATAAACGGTCGGGTGATGATACCGGCCCGATTGGCGGAAAAAATATTATATTATAACCGAACCCGTTGGTATGCCGCAGCGTATACCACAAACCCGGCTGGAGTATTATTCGCCAACGGCGAAAATAAGGTAGCCATTACGGTAGGCAGTAAAATAATGAAAGTCAATGGTAAAGAGGCGCCCCTGTCAGTCCCGGCCCGCATTGTCGATCAAAGAATCATTATACCGCTACGGGACGTTTTCAATGCGTTAAACTTAACGGTCTGTTGGCAAAACGGCATGTTGATCATCAGCAAAGTGCCAATCGACTTATCCAGCGCGCAAACGAAAGAGATCGTGGAAAAGTCGAAAACCCGTTTAACCGACTTCCCCCAGGACGTGGAAAATAAGCTATACCCAATCGCCGCCTATAACGGCGGATACTACGCGTTGAATTCTTATTACGACCAAGTTGGCGATTACATCAACAACAAGTTATATTATTATAACGAGGGTAAACGGGAACTAGTAAATCTAGCCGGGGATGTAAAAAACGGCAATTTTATCGGCAGCGGCGCCAACGTCTTTGATTATGGCATGGCAGGGCAAAGTATTTATTATCCGGCCAAAACAGGTTCGGAAACAAAGCTTTACCGCCTGGATTTCGCCACCAACCGCTCGGTGGAAATCTGTTCCCTCTCCGGCGGCGATATCGGCTGGTCGTTATACTCAGCCGGTCAATTTAGGGGTGTGATCGGCTTTGGCAATTATACTTATGTCGTGCTTAATACCGGGGAGGGAACCATGGGCGGCGACGATATTTACCGGCTTGAGAGCAACAGCCTAACCAAGGTCGGTGAAGCTAAATGGCTTAATTCCCTTACCCAGGTCGGAACGAAGCTGTATTATACCGATCTGGACAGCATGGGAATGACCGAAAACAATCTCTATTGTTACGATTTTACTAAGGATACGCAGGCGGAAAATATCGCTATGAACGGTTATACCTATGACGTGGAGAGAGAAAAATCGGATTCCTCTGTCACCTACAGGTGTCCTACGGATATGGACGGCCTGGCGGTAAAGGATGGATATCTTTACACCATGCTTTACCAGGAGAACGCGAAAAAAGACAACCGAAACGTGGTTAAAATCAATACGGCCGATAATTCCCAAACTGTTCTGCCGATAGAAGTGAATAAATTTTGGCTCGTCTCGGACGGTATCGTTTATGTGGACTTTTCTACCGGTAAACTGATGAAGTCCGATTTCGACGGTCAAAACGCCAAAGTCCTGGTTGATAAAAAAATTGATTTAATCAAAGCATACGGCGATCATATTTATGATACGGTGGAAGGCGAGGCTGGGATTTATCATACTGATGCCGTAGCGGAAAAGACGGAAAAGCTGAGCAATATCGTGGTCAACGATATTCTACTCAATCAGCCCGGCTGCTATTTTATAAACTATACGTATGAAGCCGGTATTTTTAAGATCAGCGGGAGCGGGGCCGTGAAAATCGCCGACGGATTTGTTCAGTGGTATATCAATACCGACGGAGGAATTTTATATAATAAGCGCGGATCAACCGAGATGTATCTGGCAAAATGAAATGAAAAAGCAATTAAGCGCTTATAATACCAACATATCTAGGGGGAATAAGATGCTTAAGAATCGATTTTTAAAGTTATTTGTACTGGCAGGAATCGTATCCGTAATAGCAATATTTTTCCCAGTGCAGTGTTTTGCCAAAGAGAGCTGGGATTATAAGGTTTCTCTGGTAAAACACGGGGTAGAAATCAAAATCAACAGCGGGAACGGAACATATGACGGAACTAGTTTTGCAACGATTCCGCCTATTGCCAAAAACGGTAGGATATATATTCCTTTGCGTTTGCTAAAAGATACGGGGCTGGCTGAGATCATCTGGAATGGAAATAATACAGCCGATCTGGTTCCGGCAGACGGGGGATATCATGTGCGTTATCAGGCTGGTAAGCCTGTAATGTTGTATGTGAGCAAGAATGAAGAGGGAGAATACATCGTAGATTATAATAATCCGGTCACAATTCCCGCACCTTTAGCTAAAAACGGCATCTTTTACATCCCGGCTAAATCCCTTGACCAGGTTTTGAGAAAAAACATTAACTATGCCAATAATACCCTGACAATCTACTGGAGAGTTCCTTTGATTGAAAGAAATAGTTTTCCTGTAAAGGCAGAAGCTGAAAACCAAGTATTAAAAATAGCATATGAGGATGAGCTGGATATTCCTTTGGTGATGCGGGTGTCGGATATTGGGGGTGCAGGCTCTTTACAAAATAGGAAAAGCGAAGAACTTATTCTGGATAATAAAAAATTTCATATGATCGAGGTTTCTCTCTCCTTGCAACCCGGCGACAATCTTTTTTATCTGTGGGCAAGGGGAGGCAATCAAGATCAGTATGATTCTTTTGTTATCAAAAGAGAAGTAGCTGATGCCAGCTTAGTGCCTATTAACTATAATAATTCTATGGATTATATGTTCATAGATACTAAAGTCCGGGATGTTTTTGAGATCACCGAACCTGAAAGCGGCTATATCAAACTTGCGGCTCCCGGACAGATGGATTTTAAAGGCCATTTGAAAGTCGATAGTTTTGGAGATAATGTTTTTTCTATAAAAGTAGGTAAACTAGTTAAAGGTAAATATCAGGAATACAGTAGTGAGGAACTTCCCGTGGCAGACGGGCAGTTCGGCACTGTACTTAATTTCAAGGAACCAGGTTCTTATTGGCTGGAAGTGTTTAGTCCCAAATATATTCCGTCTGCCGAATCCGGTCCGTGTTCCACAGAATGGGCGGATGTCAGGGTAGAAGTTGCGGATCCGACCAGCAATGAGTTGCGGGGAAATACTACCGGTAATATCAATAATAACGGCTTATATGCTAAGGCCGGCGACTCGATTTACTACAGCAATCTTAAAGACCAGGGAAAACTATATAAAATGAAAGTCGATGGAAGCGAGGCAACAAAAATCACCGATGATCTTGCTTGGTATATAAATGTAACCGGTGACGATATCTTTTACAGCGGCGGGGACGGATGGAATCTGACGAAAATCAAAACCGACGGAAGCGGGAAAACGGTACTGGATACCCAAGCCTACCATGTCAATGTTATCAATGGCTGGATTTATTATACCAAAGGTTTTCTGCAAGACGGGAAAATGTATAAAATGAAAACGGATGGCAGCAATCGTACTCAGATAAGTGAGGATCATATAAGCGATCTGGTAGCAACTAACAATGCCATCTATTATTCATCCGATTATTATGGTAAATCAATCAAAATCAATCTTGACGGGAGCGGCAAGATCAAACTATTCGCTGCCAGAGCTAATTTCGGATTAAATGTTGAAGATAATTGGCTCTATTTTAATCATAATGATGCTCTTTATAAAATCAAAACCGACGGTACGGAATTGAGTAAGATATGCGGTGATGATGCCCGATGTATCAATGTTTCCGGCGATTGGGTTTATTATAGCGACTACTCCGAGGATCGGAAAGTATTATATAGAATCAATGTCGACGGTACTGGCAAGGAAAAGTTGAGCGATGATAAACCGGGGTACATCTTTGTGCTGGATGATAAGATATTTTACTATGATCTATACAGTAATATCATGAAAGAAATAGATAAACCGCTTTGAAGAAAAAGCCACCTCAAATTTCAATACTGCTTTTACCATTGTGTAATAAAGTTCTTGTTAACCTTGATAAACAAGTTTTATTAAATGTGAGGAATAAGCCTTAGAACTGCTTTTTCTGATTTCATTTGCTTTAAGAATTGGAAGGGAATATACTGGTATGGAATATAATAGTAAGTTTCCTTTGGACAAGCCCACAAAGAGAATAAAGAACAAAATTCATTTAACGGCTTATTAAACTACTGATTAGTAAATAGCAAAAACGGAGGCGCCCGTGATGCTTAAATCAGGCTCGAAAGTTTCTTTTTCAATTATTTTTCTATTGGCAATCATCATCTTCTCCGGGTTGACAGGCAAACCCCTGGAAACCCGGGCTGGGCAAAACCTGCTGGCCGGCGGCGCTGCGGCGACGGCAGGCGCATCGCTGGATAAATTAAAGGCAAAGCTGGACAAGGCCACAAATGATCAGGAATTCAGAACTGTTGTTGGTGAGTTTAACGCCCTGCCGGGGCCGAATGCCGCAGCGGCGCAAATTTTGCTGGACTACCTGAAGGATAAAAGAATAAATGACAACAACATTGTAGACGCTCTGACCAAGTTGATGACGGATGAGCAGGTTTCCCACCTGGCTAAAGAAATTAATACCTTTAACGAAGCTAATTGTGACCGGTACCTGATTCCTGTTTTAATCGCCCGCATCAAAAACACCGCTGATCTGACCAATACGCTGCTTTCATTGCAGGAAAATTATTTCTTCGAGAATTACCAGAAGCTTATAGAACAAAAGTGGCAAATAATTTTTGCCAGTCCGACTGAAGCCGTGCCCTGGCTGGATATGGTATACACCAGACTGGCCAACCCGATGGCCCGGCAGATTTTTATTCAGGCTGTTGGCGCCGCAGCCCGGAAACAGCCTGCCGGAGAATGCCGTTCTGCCGTCACCGGCTGGCTTTGGCGCATTCAGGAAAAGGAAACGAACTCCGCTGACCGTTATGATCAAGTTCTTGCCCTTTACGCGCTTGGAGAAGCCAAAGCGTTGGAGTCTATAGACAGTTTCTATTCAGATCTTGTTTCCCCCGTAGAAAAGGCAGACTTAATCCAAAGAGTTACCTACTTCACACACTGGCTGCCGGAAGGAGTAAGTAAGAAGGGTTTAATTGATTGGCTGTGGAAAGTAGCCGGAAAGGAAATGTCTGCGTATTGCCGCCAGACAGCTCTTTCCGCCCTTTATATTGATTTTGGCCAGGAAAAGGCACTGGAACAGTATGTGCAGGAAACGGATTTAAAAGGAGTGGCTTTGGCTCCCCTTACTCACGCAGATCCTGTTTTCTGGGTTGGCGGCCCGGACTGGCGGATGCTGAGAGACGTATGCCAAAAGTACCCTCAAAGTTATCTGGGCAGAGGAATCAAGGCGTACGAAAAAGTACGGGGACAATCTTATTTTGAGATAGACAGGCCGGAAGAACATTCTTACACCTGCTGGGTATCTTCATACGGGGACGAGGAGTATAATCCGGACCGGGAAATCCCCGGCTGGGAAAAATTCCTGACTGGCTTTCCCCGCCACCCGGCCGCGGATGACGCCGCTTACCGACTGGCCCGCTGTTACGAAATCAAGGACCGTTTTGCAGACGCTGTTAAAACAATGCAAAAAGCGCGCTTTTTACCTGACGGAGATATGAATTACGCAGCAGGCGGCAGATTGGTTTATATCCTCGATGTGAAAATGACCTATGCACAATTAAAAGCCCTGTCCTTGAACAAACTGGAACAACCTCTTGATGCGTATGTTGACTATTCCCTGGCTATAAAAGAAATCCGCCGGGATGACTTCCAGCAGGCCGCAGCCATGCTGGAGGAGTTTTTAAAGCAGGAAGCTGACCCTGCCAACAAATATGTTTTTCCATTTGACCTTTACAACGTTGATAAATACGATTTCCGCGGCGCATTAGAAAAGCAGCTTGCTGACGTAAAGAAGCTTGCCGGTTTAAAATCACAGTGGGAAGTTTCCAAAGCACCGGCTGATTTATACAATATGGCAGCAGCTATCTTTCATAACGAAATGCTCTACTATAACCACTTATGGGCCGGGGAGAGGCAGTCTTACAACTGGCTGGGGTATATTAATGACACAAGGTACGGACACGCGCCGGCTGAAATGGCCGACTTCATCCGGGAGATGATTAATTACAATCACAGCCTGCCGTATTTCCAGCAGGTTAATCAGGATCAATCATCTGCGCCGGAATTAAAGGCCAGGGCGCTTTACTCAACCGGCCTTTGTTACATCGGCCTGGGCGGATGGGGGGAAGACGCCTCGTTTGCCTTCGACTTACCGGAGATTTGGGGAAAAGTTATCTCGACTTACCAGCAATTCGTTAAATTATATCCGGACAGCACAATGGCCGATGACGCTTTGCTGGCGCTCGGCGCATATACTGGTGATGCCGCATACCTGCAAAGGATAATCAAGGAGTACCCGGCGAGCGACGTAATGGAAAAAGCGAAGAACCTGATTGAAGATATGAAATCCCCGTATTACACGCCGGTTACCCGGTATGGATGGTCTGTACCTTTCAAGATTTTATCCGTGAATGACGAAAGTGTCCCGCAGGAAATTAAAAAATGGGCATCTGTCAATATCCCGCTGTCTTTTACCGGCTCGAAAACCTCGGGTAAATGGATTATAACAGTGATCTGGAATGGTCCTGGTTCTAAGCCTTTTACCGGCTCTAAAACCTCGGGTGAATGGAGCTACCTGCTTATCTCCGCAGGACAAAAACCAACGTCCGGTTACAGTAAAAGGTGAGAAAAACCATGGCATTCGTCAATGAATTTTTAACCAGGGAAGAAAGAGCTGAATTTGCAGCTAAAGCGATAAAAAATCCGGGCAATATGCTGACTGCTCTTGAAGCAACCCGATGGACAATTGACCGTGAGAAAAATATCTTTCTTATTTGGGGATTTCAGGAACGAAAAGAAACCTATGATTACTATTTCCTTCTTGGATGGAATAATATACCTATATCGGTAAGATTAAGTAAAACATGGATAGATCGTGAAACCTGTGAATGGAAGCTTTTTTATATAAAGTTACCGGATGATTTGAAAGAAAAAACAGGCGAGATTATCCAAAGTTTAAAAGACGCGCTCTCTGTTTATGGATTTAACGGAAGTCCGGATGAACCTTTCGATTCTTTCAATAAAACCATTAAAGTTCAGTTCGGCTTTTAATTTGTTCCTGCAGGGATGGAATTCGTAAAGTTACGAAGTCCATCCCAGAGATTAAGCTTTTTCGCTTTCTTAATAAGTGGTTAAATGAACAAATTGACGTTTGCTTCGTCTGCTTCACCAAGGTAGGTTATAACCCCCGCATATTCCAACCCGTCAATTAATTCTTCTTCTTTTATACCCATAACGTCCATAGCCATAGTACAGGCGATCATTTTTACTCCCATCTCCTGTGCGGTCGCTATCAGCTCATTTAAAGTGCTGACATTTTTCTTCCTCATAACGGTCTTCATCATAAAAGCGCCCATCCCGCCGAAGTTCATCTTGGAAAGACCGAGTTTTTCGGCCCCCCTGGGCATCATCCAGCCGAACAGGGACTCCAGAAAACCTTTTTTCAACTTAACACTTTCATGCTTTCTTAAAATATTCAGGCCCCAGAACGTAAAGAACATAGACACCTCATTGCCCATGGCTGCGGCGCCGTTGGCAATAATAAAGGAAGCCATGGCTTTGTCAAGATCACCGCTAAAAACAATAATTGTCTTTTTGTCTGCGCCCATAATAACCCTCCTTCCTATCTTTATCCCGTCATACTCTAATTTGCTTTAAACTGCCTGCGTGCTCATTTTCGCCCCTTCAGCAGCATGGATGCCAATCAGGCTTTTTTTATTCTCGCTTTAATGACTCCATTTTCTTCATCCAGGAACAGCAGAATGTTATTTGTTTTTTTACACCAGGCGGCAATATCTTTTTTAAAACCCTGGTCAGTTACCTCAATACATAAAATATCGCCACAGTCACAAGCCTTACTTTCTTTGAACAATTGAACAATTGGGCCGGGACACTGCAGTCCCCTCGCGTTTATCTTTATTTCCGTCATGATAAGCTCCTCCATATTTATTAGTTTTTCTATACCGTTGCAAACGGGTAAGCGGTGATGCCGCCTTCCAGCATGCTTATTTTTTCAAATCCCAATCTTTTTAGCTTTAAAAGAGCCATGTAAGAACGCTGACCAATTTTGCAATAAAGGATAATCTCGCTGTTCCGGTCTATTTCGCCGGCGCGTGAGGCTAAATTCCGCAGCGGTATGTTTATTGAACCGGGAATACTGCGGACGAAATACTCTTCCTCTGTCCTGACATCGACCAGGATGGCGCCCTTTTCCATATTTTTCCTGAGGTCAATCGGTGAAATCCCGTTAAACTTACCCTCCAGTTTATTCAACATCACATTGGCCGACACAATGGTTGAACTCATGGCTGTTGAAAACGGGGGCGAATAGGCGAGGTCCAGTTTAGCCAGTTGATCAACTGTAGTTCCGAAAGTAATCGCCGTTGCCAGTATGTCTATAGGTTTATCTACCACGCCCTCGCCATATATTTGCCCTCCTAAAACGCGGCGGCTGTTCCGGTCCACAATAAGCTTGGTAATTATGTCCCGGTTGCCCGGATAATAATGGGCCCGGTCCGGCGCCGGAACCAGCACGGTTTCCACATCATAACCAGCCGTTTTTGCTTCTCTTTCCGAAAGGCCTGTTTTGGCCGCATTGAGATCAAACAATTTTATTATTGAAGTGCCGAGGACGCCATTAATTCTATCCTTAGTTTGCGTGCCGGAGAGGTTTATTCCGGCGATCCTTCCGGTCTTGTTAGCTGTCGAACCCATCGGATACCAGACGGTCCGGCCTGTAATCAAGTTGGTGTTTTCAGCGCAGTCCCCCACCGCGTAAACATCACTTATGCTTGTTTCCATTTTACTGTTTACCGCAATAGCTCCCGTTGGGCCAATTTGTATTCCGCACTCCCGGGCCAGTTCTGCATTCGGACGGACACCCACGGAAAGAACGGCCAGGTCAGCCTCTAGCCGGCTGTCTTCTACTAAAACTGTCCCCACTTCACCCCGGCCGTTATCTTCAAAACCTTTCACAGCTACGCCGGTTAAAATATCGGCTCCTTTTTCTCTTAAATATTTTTCTACATAGTGAGCGGAATCCGGATCGAAAGGCGGAAGAACATGTGGCGCCAGTTCGACAACAGTCGTCTTTATTCCCGTATGAATCAGGTTTTCAGCAACCTCCAGTCCAATCATCCCACCCCCGACGACTACAGCTTTCTTTATGTTCCGTTCCCTGAGCAGCTTTTTTATGGCAAACGCTTCCCCAAGGGTGCGTACGGTAACGATATTGACAAGTTCTTTTCCTTTTACAGGAGGTATAAAAGGTGAAGCGCCTGTGGCCAAAACAAGTTTATCGTACTTAAACTCCTTGACGGCGCCGTCGCTTAAATCTTTAGCGGTAACAGTTTTCTCTTCCGGCGCAATCTTTAATGCTTCAATGCCGGTGATAACTTCAATGTCGTAGTCGATGAGAAAATCTTTTGGCTTTCTAACCAGAAGTTCTTTTTCCTCCCTGATTACATCACCGATGTAGTAAGGAAGACCGCAGCCGGCATAAGATACGTAAGACTCCCTTGTTAAAACCGTTACTTTGAGATCGGGATTTTCCCTCATAGCTTTTGCCGCTGCTTTGGTACCGGCGGCCACACCGCCGATTATTACCACATTCCCAGGCTCCATAGTCCTACTCATCCTCCTGTTTGTTATTAAAATCTAATTCGTTATCCAATATTAAGCTGACAATCTGCTTCACCTGGTCGTTTACAACCTCATAACAGATCTCTGTTCCCTGACGCTTTCCCTTAATGATTCCCTTACTCCGTAAGATTCCCAACTGCTGGGAAACAGTCGACTGGGGCATTTCAAGACAAGTCGTCATTTTATTTACATTACACTGGTTTTCCATAAGCCCATGCACGATACAAAGCCTGACCGGGTGCGCCAGCGCTTTAAGCAAATCAGCTTTTTCCTCATAGCTTTTAATGTCAACCATCAGAATTCTTTTAATTAACCTCCTTTCATATATCATAATATTGCTATATTACAATATTACAATTATTATTGTCAATAAAAATTTTACAGATATTTATGCTGCTGAATCGACACTTGCTAAAGGATGATAATTATCAAAAAGGGAAAGCAATGCCTCAAGTGCGATTTTAAGCCTTTATTCAAAGAACGAGTGAACCCGGGGATAAGGCGAGGGAAGTGTTTGAGGTATATGCGGTAAAAAGTTGCTTTCCCGGTAATTAAACAACCTCAATATGATAGAATAATGTTATCTATTTAGAAGGCATTCTTCATTTGAATAAACCAAAGGGGTGGTGTTTTTATGTTGCTTATTGACCGCTTTGAAGGAAGCTGGGCGGTAATTGAATACGGAAAAAAAACATTTAACCTTCCCAGGGCGTTGCTGCCTGAAAATGCGAAGGAAGGAGATTTGATTACCATGGCAGTCACTATTGATCAAAAGGGAACAATGACCCGCAGGAAAGCTGCCGATAAGCTGGCAGGCAGTCTGTTCGAGGAGTAGGGAAAATGCGCGCTGCAAAAATTTACGCAATAATCTTATTGCTTCTAATCGTAACTTTCGCCGGATGCAGGACAAATCAAGTTAAAAATACAGGCACGCAACCGGCCGGCAAGTCGGGAAGCACGTCGCAGACGGAACCGTCAAAAACCGTTCCGCCATTAGATGCCGAAAAAACGAACGGCAATTTAGAAGTGCACTTTCTCGATGTCGGACAGGGTGATTCGATCCTGGCCCTATTCCCTGACGGTGAAAATATGCTTGTTGACGCAGGCCCTCCCGAAAACGGGCAGTACATTGTATCTTATTTAGAAAAACAGGGAATCACAAAAATCGATTACCTCATCGCAACGCACCCTCATTTGGATCACATCGGAGGTCTTGAGAAAGTCCTGAAGATTTTTGAAACCGGCAGTATATATATGCCGAAGGCGCCGGCCACCACACGAACCTTTGAGAACGTGCTTCTTTTAATCAAGGAAAAAGGACTTAAAATAAAGACAGCAAAGGCGGGAGTGACGATTATCAACCGGGACAATCTTCAAGTAGGGTTTGCCGCCCCGGCGGATATCGAATACGACGACATAAACAACTATTCTGCGGTAATACGGATACAATATGGCGAGACTGCTTTTTTGCTTACCGGCGATGCCGGGACGGTGTCCGAAACCCGGATGCTGGCCTCCGGCGTTAATTTAAAGGCTAATATCTTAAAAATCGGGCATCACGGGAGCAGTCACTCCAGTTCAATAAGGTTTTTGGCTGCTGTATCACCGCAATATGCCGTAATTTCTGTAGGCGCCGGGAATGATTACGGCCACCCCAGTGAGAAGACCATCGCCAAACTGGAAAAAGCAGGCATAAAAATTTTGAGAACCGATCTAATCGGAACAATCGTGTTCTCATCTGACGGCAGAACCGTCTCAAGACTGGCTGCTTAAGCCTGTACAAATGCGGACTGCGTCTCTTAAAAACACTGCCATGCCCGGCTGATCTTTTACGTTACGTCAAAGTCAATTATTTTCTTAAGCTTTTTTTAAAGTAAATTCAAAAGCTGCCCCTTCCCCGGGCCGGCTCTCCACCCGGGTTACACCGCCATGCAGATGGACTATTTCCCTGGCTATATAAAGGCCGAGTCCAGTTCCCCCAAGTGAAGGTGTATGCGCTTTGTCTACCTTGTAAAACCTTTCCCAGATGTAAGGCAGGTCTTCCTCCGGAATCCCTTCACCCGTATCGCTGATCCTCACCCGGGCTCCCTGATCCTCCCCCCTAAGACTAATAGTGATCTTCCCGCCCTGGTTAGTATGCCGGAGAGCGTTGTCAATAAAAATAATCAACAATTGCTCCAGACGGTCCCCGTCACCCTGAACTAAAAACGGGGAAGAATCCGGGAGCAGCGTTAGCTGAACCTGCTTTTCACCTGCTAAAGGGCTGAATTTTTCTAGAACTGAGCGGGAAATCGTCTCAAGATCAACGCTTTCCATGTCCAGCTCAACCTTGCCGGATTGCAGCCGGCTCAAATCAAGCAGATCGACAATCAGCCTCTCCAGCCGTAAAGTCTCCTGCCTGATAATCTGGTAGTATTTATCAGGTTTTTCTTTCCTGTCAATGACTTCGTCAAGCAAAGCTTCTGTATAACCCCGGATAACGGTCAGCGGCGCGCGTAATTCATGTGAAACATTGGCAACAAAGTCCCGGCGCATTTTCTCAAGCTGCTCAGCCTGGCTTATATCCTGCAAAATTCCCACCGAGCCCAGGATGGCTCTCGAAGAAACGATTGGGGATACATAGGCGCGAATGGTCAGCTTGTCAACAGTAAAAACGCAGGAACCGCTTGACCCTGATTTAAGGACATCCTTAAACAAGCCGGAAAGCCCGTCAAAACCCTCCAAAGATGAAATCGGCAGCTTAAAAAGATCCTCCTCGCTGATTTTTAATAACTTTGCCGCAGCAGGATTTATCCTCAAAATCAAACCGTCTTTGTCAACAGCGATGATACCCTCGAAAAGGCTTTTTAACATCAGCTCCACTTTACCCTTTTCTTCTTTGAGAGCCTCTATGGTCAGGTCAAGTTCACCCGCCAGGTAATTGAATGAAGCGGCAAGTTCTCCAATCTCGTCATCGCCTTCCGCCTCAACCTTCTTCTTATAATCCCCCCGCGCCATAGCCAGGGCGGCCTTGTTCATTTCCCGCAGCGGCTGTGAAATTTTTCTGGATAAATATAAGCCCAGACCGGAGGCAATGGCCAGCGCAGCCAGAAAAGAAGCCAGCAGCAAAGTATAAGTGTCTTTCACCGCCTCGGCGACGCCGGGAACAGGAGAATTTAGAAAGACTGCGCCGATAACCTGGGCGTTTCCGCTGTCCTGACCGCTTACAACAGGTATGGCGACAGTCAGCATCGGTTCGCCGTAATAGGGAGAAAAACCTCTGTAAGAAACCGTCGACCCCTTTAAAACAAGCTCGGTGTCTTTGGGAAGAAGCTGCATCCCCCTTATAATTCTCCCTGCCGCCTTCCCGCGCCCGAAACCGGGGACAGCCCCGCCGGACAGGGCTAAAATATAGCCTCCCCTGTCGATAACCAGAACCCTGGCATCTAAAAAGATCTCTGCTGAATTTAGCACATAATTAAGCGTCTGGTCCGAAAGCAGACCCTGCAGGTAATAATTTGCAACTAAACTGATTTGTTTGCCCTTGACAAACAGTTCCTGCTCCTTGGTTTTAATGAGGTGGTTTCTTAAAAGGATTGAAAAGAAAACGCCAAAAATTATCGTACTGGTTATAATAACTACCAGGTAGGTAACCATCAGCTTTCCAAAAATGCTTTTTTTCAAACAGGCTTCACCTCAAATTTATACCCAACACCCCAGATAGTCTTGATGTCCCAGTCGAGATCGACCCGTACTTTCAGCTTTTTGCGCAGTCGTTTGATATGAGTATCCACAGTGCGTGTGTCGCCAAAAAAATCATATCCCCAAATCCTGGCCAGGATTTGTTCCCTGGTAAAAACACGACCGGGAGAACTTGCCAGCAGCCATAGAATTTCTATTTCTTTTGAAGTCAGGGGTACTTCCTGGCTGTCGACTATAATCCGGTACTCATCAAGGTTTATTTCAAGATCGGTGAATTTTAACACTTTCGGTTCAGAACCTGTATTTTCTATCCTTCTTAATACAGCCCTGATTCTGGCTACGACTTCCCTTGGATTGAAAGGCTTGGTAATATAATCATCCGCTCCCAGGCCAAGACCCAGCAATTTATCCAGGTCCTCGTCCTTGGCAGTCAGCATGATAATCGGCGCCTTCGAAAAAGTGCGGATCTGCCTGCAGACCTCGAGTCCATCCATTTCAGGAAGCATTAAATCCAGAACTATCAGCTGAGGATTGCAGTTTTTTGCTTGTTCGAGGGCCTTCTTGCCATCATGGGCAAGGACCAGTTCAAAATCCTCCTTCTTTAGGTAAAGGGAAAGCAATTCCAACACTCTGTCATCATCATCCACCAGCAAAATCGGACGTTTTACGGCCATTAAAACACCTCCCCAGCTTATCTTACAACAATATTATGACAATTTGGTGTTATTTTTTAGACACTATCGGGGAACGTTAAGAAAGCATATATTGTTACTTAATTTGCCAAGCTTTTGCCACATCTTTTGGCTAAACTATTATAATAGCTTTTCGAAAGGAGGTGTTATTGAATGAAAAAACCTTTGCTTATTGCAGCAGCAGCCCTTCTGATTATAGCAGTTTCAATGTCAGCCGCCTTCGCCAAAAATAATACAGATAATCAGCAAACGCCAAACGCAGCTTTCCAGAAAAACAATCTGTCTCAAAAACTCACCGATGCACAGAAAGCCGATTTATACAAAATTGCTCAGCAAATGCTCGACCTTAAAAAGCAGATGATTCAGAAATACGTTGACTTTGGCGTTATTACCACCCAGGATCAGGCTAATCTGATGATCAAGAAAATGACCGACAATTTTAATAAGATGAAGGAAAAAGGTTTAGTCCCAGGTCCGGGTATGTGGGGTATGAAGGGTTTTGGACAGGGATCTCACAAGTGCCCTGTACCGCAGAACACCACACAATAATCCTGAATAGCAGACGTGATCGAGTAGGAGGCTACCCATTATTTGAGTAGCCGACCTCTCACACCACCACTCATGCGGCTCCGCAAGTGGCGGTTCCCAAGTTTACACCTGAACATATTTAAGATAATCCGAGAAAAATGTATAGCCAGCCTGTCTTAGGCGGGCATCAGTTACAGTGACTTTTAGAATTTGGCTATTGGCTATCCGCCAGTAGCCTTTTCTATGTGCGCCCGGCATGGTCGCAGTCTAATGGGTGAAAGTCCCTAGTGCGGGTTGATAGTGCCAAGCACATAGCTAAAGGCAAGGGTGTCTATCACGAGGTGGAATCTGAAGGAAGCCGGAGGCAAACTTCTGGCCTGACGAACAGGAATCACATAAGGCATGCATAGGCTGGGTAAAGCTGCCTAACAAGCCAAAGCCCCAAACTATCCGGAAGCCTATGGTGTAGATGTGGCAGGTGGATGGAAGGAAAGACTGCGTTCTTACCCGGGGAGGTCTCACGAACGGGTAGAAACAGAGTAAGAAGTCCGGTTGAAACAAGATTTGTCGTGAGAAGTCAGCCGAAGCCATAGTACAGAGGCATCGCGATGCCGAAGGAAGGGCTGAACCAAAGGAGGTGTTGGTCAATGAAAGTTACTGAAAGCGACAAACGGAAGCACAGACAACCTCGATTTGAGGACTATCTGCAAATGGTATCTGCGGAACAGAAAGAATATGCAGAAGTGTGCGGGTCACCTAAGATGACTGAAAACGACAGCACCAACACAGACAAGCAGACGGAAGGATTGCTGGAACAAATTCTAAGCAGAGACAATCTGAACCTTGCCTACATGCAGGTTAAGAGAAACAAAGGTGCTGGTGGAATTGATGGTATGCAGGTAGATGAACTTCTACCCTTTGTTTTTGAAAGAAAACCAGAAGGAACTTTTACAATCCCTCCGGGACGGTAAATACCGGCCTAAACCCGTTCGCAGGGTAGAAATACCCAAAGAGAACGGTAAGACTAGAAAACTGGGGATACCAACCGTCGTGGACAGGCTAATCCAACAAGCGATATGCCAGATTCTGACCCCTATCTTTGAGATGCAGTTTTCAGACAACAGTTTTGGGTTCCGACCAAAAAGAAGTGCACATGATGCGCTTAAAAGATGCCAAACCAACATTACAGATGGCTACAAATATGTAGTTGATTTGGACTTGGAAAAATATTTTGACACGGTGAACCAGAGCAAACTCATCCAGATACTGTCGGAAACGATAAAGGATGGAAGGGTTATTTCGCTTATTCATAAATTCCTGCGAGCAGGAGTCATGGTAGGTGGAATGTTTGAAGACAGTCCCGAAGGAGTGCCTTATGCAAAGAAAGTTAATATGCCAAGTAAAACCTTGTATCCTGCATTAACACTACATTTTTAATTGATTTACTTTGCATATTCCTGATAACAATGAAAGAAGGGCAAATGCCCAGAATTCATTACTGGAGGGATAAATGTGCAAAGAACACTTGAAGCATTGCTACAGGAATTGGAGCAGGAACTGTTGCGCCTGGGCTATGTTGAAGGCACCATGAGCTTTTACCAGAGGCATTGACACAAGTTGCTGAAATTCGCAGAAGAACGAGGTGCAACCTACTTTACAGAGCAGTTGGGTCTGGATTTTCTTGAAACTCATTTTCACATATTGCGAAAAGATCTTGACAATACTCTGTCTCAGAGAGATGTTCAAGATATCCGTGTCGTGAGAATGATCGGAGATTTCCAGCTTCATCACGTTGTGCTGAGGCGGTACTACAAACACCAGGAACTGCTTACAAATCCGTATTATGTTGCCGCCAGCGCAGATTTCCAGCGTCATTGTGAGTGCAAGGAATACTCGTCTGTTACAATTGACCATTATGTGAAGCAGACGGCGCGATTTATGGATTATCTTCTTGCTCAGGGTATATACGATTGCAGCGAAATTACTCTGCCGCTTGTGAACGGCTACATTAGAACGCTGGTCGGATATACCTACAAAACCGTGGAGCAGAACATTTGCTCAATCAGGGCATTTCTGAGATACCTGAACGATAACGGTATCCTGAATGAAGATCTGGCATCAAAAACGCCAATGGTACAGGCAAGAAAACAGACCAGAATTCCGTCTGTTTGGACAAAAGAAGAGCTTAAAGCACTGATTGGAGCCATTGATCGCGGAAGCCCCAAGGGAAAACGCGATTACGCCATTATTTTATTGGCTTGCGTATTAGGACTGCGTGTTACCGACATTAAACAGTTGACTTTTTCCAATTTCAACTGGCAGGAAAAGAAGCTGACCTTTACGCAGTCAAAAACTCATGAAAGAGTTACCCTCCCGATTCCGCAGGAAGTAGGCTGGGCAGTCATAGATTATTTGCAGTATGGTCGGCCTAAAGTTGATTTACCTGTTATCTTTGTTCGTCATATGGCACCGTTTCTTCCTTTTTCAGAAGGAGACCATTTATCTCAGTTGATTAAATCGTATATGCAGATTGCACATTTGCCGACGCTGAAAAAGCACCGCGGAATGCACTCTCTTCGCCATACGGCAGCGTCCAGAATGCTTGAACACAATACTCCTCTTGAGGTGATTTCAGATATCCTCGGTCATTCCCATACAGATTCCACCGCAGTATATTTGAAGGTGGACATCAGCAAGCTGAGGGAATGCGCCCTGGATACGCCGGAGGTGACCACTCATGTGTGAATTTTCTTTCAAAGGACCTTTTGCTGAATTTATCGCAAATCATATTTCGCTAAAACGGGCAATAGGTTACAAATTCGAAACGGATTCGGAAAGTTTGATGCGGTTTTCCATATTCACAGCTGAAAAATATCCCGATGCAAGCACCCTTACCCGAGAAATCGTTTTGGATTGGTGCGCAAAGAAAACTTATGAAGCACAAGCTACTCAATGCACAAGAGCATCCACGCTCCGGCAACTTGCTATTTATATGGATAACATTGGCCTTAACACATATATCCTGCCGAAAGGCTATTATCCTGCTGAGAAGAAGTATATTCCGTATATCTTCACCGAGAATGAGCTTCAGCGCTTTTTTAGCGCCACAGATCAATGCCATTATGTCAGCGAATGCCCTTACAGGCATTTGGTTATGCCGGTGTTCTTCAGGATGATTTATGCCTGTGGACTTCGCCCGCAGGAGGCAAGGCTGCTGAAAACGGAAGACGTTGACCTTAACGATGGAATATTGTCCATTCAACACTCAAAAAGGGATAACAGCAGACTTGTACCGATGTCAGCCGCTCTTACAGCCCTTTGTCGCGACTATGCTGTCGGAATAAGTGACAGCGAATGGTTTTTCCCCGGACTTAACGGCAAACCAATGACAGCAGGAAATGCATACCATAACTTCAGACGTTTTTTGTGGAAAGCAGACATCTCACATGGAGGGCGTGGGAAAGGCCCAAGAATATACGATTTTCGCCATGCCTGGGCCTGCCATTGCCTAAAAAAGTGGGTTGCCGACGGGAAAGATCTCACAGTATATTTTCCGATTTTGAAAACATATATGGGACACGATTCCTTTGAGGACACGGCATATTATCTGAGACTCACCGCCGATGTTTTTCCGGATATCACCATCAGACTGGAAGGGTGCTATCCAGACATCATCCCTTCTCTGGGAGGTGCAGTTGATGCAATCCACTGATTTTGCGGAACATCTCACCCAGTTTCTTACGGTGTATTTGCCGGCGCAGAAAAATGCAAGCAAGAACACGATCGCGTCATACAGAGATACCTTTAAACTGCTACTCCAATACTGTCAGGAGCGGCAAGGCATATCTGCTGAAAAACTGACTATGCTCATGCTTACCCATGATCTTGTCGCGGATTATCTTGGATGGCTTGAAACCCATCGTAATTGCAGCATTTCAACAAGAAACCAGAGACTGACTGCGATACATTCATTCTTTCGATATGCCCAGTATGAAGAACCGATGGGATTGGCCAACTTCCAAAAAGTAATATCTATTTCGGTTAAAAAAGCGCCAAAACCGGATATTCCGCATCTGACCACAGATGCCATGCAGCTGTTACTGTCCCAACCGGATAAATCCGCTCCCAAAGGGCGCCGCGACATTACGTTGCTGTCGGTTCTTTATGATTCCGGATGCCGGGTACAGGAACTGATTGATCTTAAAGCGCGGGATGTAATATTAACAAATCCGACAGTCTTGATTTTGACCGGCAAAGGCAACAAAATGCGCCGAGTACCTTTGATGAAAAATACTGCCTCGCTTCTTGATAGTTACATCCATGAAAACAACCTCGAAAAGCCGTGGAAGAGCGACTATCCGCTGTTCACCAACAAACAGCACAACAAGCTCACAAAAGAGGGCGTGTCTTTCATTATTTCCAAGTATGTGACGGCTGCCAGGCAGGTCTCGAGTATTGTACCTGAACGGGTGACTCCACATATGTTTCGCCACAGCAAAAGCGTTCATTTGCTTCAGGCCGGCGTCAATCTTATTTACATCCGGGACTTCCTTGGTCATGTAGATATACAGACGACCGAAGTTTATTATGGCAAGCAAGTAATTATGTAAAGTGAACACCAGAATTCGCTGATTTAATAGGATTTGCTGTTGCCTTTCTTGTCATAACAACTAATACTTTTCTTAGGGCGCTATGCGTTACTAATAGAAAAGGAGACGGTTTGTTATGATGAAAAAAATCAAAGTAACAGATCTGTGCAGCGAGTTGGAGCAAAAACTTGTAGAACTCCATTACTCCGATGATTCAATGCGCAGGTA
>DOTD01000021.1 GCA_003513005.1 Desulfotomaculum sp. | reverse complement strand
GATGCCTCTGATCTGTTCAACCTTATCTTCTGTTATTTCAGGCCTTGTCCGATATTCCATACGAATTTCCTTCCACCGCGATTTTCATAATGCAATATTCGACATCGGATGGTTGGAGTCCTGCTTTTTTAAAAAATTTTAATCAAAAAAAGCGCGGCATTTATTTCTTTTGATGTTGCGTTTGCCGCGCTTTTATCCTTTTCTCTATTGAATAGGTGATGTTATTTATTTGATATTTATTTGATAAAGAACATTCTATGTCATGAATGGAAATTAAATAGGACTGTGAATAGTAACGTTTTCCTGTGTTGTTTTAATTAAATTTTAAGAATAATATAGCCAATACAGATTTTTTATGATAAAATTCCTAAGCAAAGTAAACTTTAGAAAATGTAGTGCTCCGCGCGTCAATACAGTACAAAGCCCTTTTTAGGGGGGTAGAGCAATGCCCAGGATACTGGTTGTGGACGATGAAGAGCATATAGTTGAGCTTGTCCGTTTTAACCTCGAAAGAGAAGGTTTCGAGGTAATTGCGTCAGGTGACGGGGATGCCGCTCTTAAAAAGGTTTCTTCAGAGCAGCCTGACCTGATTATTCTTGATCTGATGCTGCCCGGGCAGGATGGTTTATCGGTCTGCCGGATTTTACGCTCTGACCCTAATACAAGAGGGATTCCTGTGATCATCCTCAGTGCCCGCACTGAGGAAATAGACAGGATTCTTGGTTTGGAAATGGGCGCTGACGATTATGTTACCAAGCCTTTCAGTCCAAGGGAACTGGTCGCCAGGGTCAAAGCCAGGCTGCGCCGGGACGCTAAAACACAGGACAGCCTTTCGGGACAGTTTGCCAGAGGTCCGATGGTTATTGATCCGGAAAGATTTTCTGTAACAGTGAACGGTATAAAGTATGATCTAACCCCCAAGGAATTTGATCTTTTATATATCTTGGCCCGTGAACCGGGACGGGTCTTTTCACGCGAATACCTTTTGGAGCGCATCTGGGGGTATGATTATATAGGCGATTCACGCACGGTTGATGTGCATATAAGGCACATTCGCCAAAAGCTGGAACAGGTTTCTGAATCGCCGCAATTTGTCGAAACAGTCCGCGGTGTTGGATACCGCTTCAGAGAAAACTTGTAATGGCAAAAAAGATCTTTTTGGTCAAGGGAATCATTTGGCGGCCGGTTGCCTATTTTATTGTCGCGCTGCTGATCTTTTACGGCCTTTTTGATTTGTACGTGGCCAACAGGCTTAACCTGGCAGGAGCGCTGACTGTTATAATACCGTTTTCGATAGGTTTAGCCTGGTTTTTATGGAAGCGTGTCATAAAACCGCTTGAAGAGGTCAATTCTGCAGCCCGGGAAATGGCTCGCGGGAACCTGGACAAGGAACTGCACATATACACAGACGACGAATTTGGAGAACTCGCCCGCAGTATTAACGATATGGCCCGCCAGCTGAAAAACACCATCGAGGAGATTACGGAGGCCAGGAACCAGGCCGGAGCCATCCTGGACAGCATTGCAGACGGTGTTATCGCAGTTAATAAATCCGGCGAAGTTTTATTTATCAATCCGGTGATTGAAAAGGTTTTTGGAATTGACCAGAAAACAAGCCAGGGGAAAAATATACTTGGTGTAATTCGCAATTATGATGTTGAACGCCTGCTGGAAAAGGCCTTAAGAACTGAAAAGCCGGTCAGCCAGGAGATAAGGCTTATTTATCCTGAGCCAAAAGTTTTTTATGTCAACGCAACCCCTTTACAGGGGCATAACCGTCAAAAAGGCGGCGCAGTAGTATTATTTAACGATATTACCCAGCGTAAAAGACTCGAAGATATGCGCACAGAATTTGTCGCCAATGTTTCCCACGAGCTTCGAACACCTCTTACTTCAATCCGGGGTTTTCTGGAAACCCTTTTGGAGGGAAAGATTGAAGATCAGGCAACCGTCCGCCGCTTTTTAGAAATTATCAACAGGGAGACAGCCAGACTGACGAGGCTGATCGATGATCTGCTGAATCTTTCCAAGATTGAAGAACGGCAGGTAGTCCACCGCTGGCAGGCCGTCCAGTTATTGGATACGGTAAACAGGGCGGTAGTAATGTTTCAGGCCCAGGCAGAAGAACAAAACCTTGAACTGGTCACCGAATTACCCGCGGAACTTCCCGTGGTCAGAGGTGATCCGGATATGCTGGCGCAGGTGCTGATCAACCTGCTGGACAATGCGATAAAATTCACACCCGCCGGTGGACGGATAACATTAAGGGCCGGCGCTGACGAAGAAAATGTAAGAATTGATGTGGAAGATACCGGGATAGGTATCCCGCCGGAAAACCTTCCAAGAATTTTTGAGCGTTTTTACCGTGTGGAAAAGTCTCGCTCCAGGGAACTGGGCGGCATTGGTGTGGGTCTGGCGATAGTCAAACACATTATCAGGGCGCACGGCGGGAAAACAGGAGTAGAAAGCGTTGTTGGCAAGGGCAGCAAATTTACATTTTTCCTTCCGATTGATAAGAAGAAGGAGTAAAATCAAGGTTAAACGCTGAATTATCACCGAAGGTTGGACATAAAAATGAAAAAAATCAAGATGCTCACCAGGGATTTAAACCTTTATTACGCTGATTATCAGGCTTTAAAAGATATAAATCTGGAAATTGAAACTAACCGGATTACAGCGTTGATTGGACCTTCCGGTTGCGGCAAATCAACGTTTTTAAGAGTATTAAACAGGATGAACGATTTAATTGAAGGAGTACGCATTGAAGGGTCCGTCTTTCTTGACAAAGAAGATATATACAGCCCGGAAGTTGACGTGGTGGCCCTGCGCAAGCGGGTGGGGATGGTTTTTCAGCGGCCCAATCCGTTTCCGATGTCTGTTTATGATAATGTGGCCTACGGACCGCGCGTTCATGGAATTAGGAACAAAGGCAGGCTTGATGAAATTGTGGAACGCAGTCTGCGGAGCGCCGCCCTGTGGGATGAGATCAGGGACAGATTGTTTAAATCAGCCCTGGGGTTGTCGGGCGGACAGCAGCAGAGGGTATGCATAGCCCGTTTGCTGGCCATTGAGCCGGAAGTTGTTTTAATGGACGAGCCAAGTTCGGCTCTTGATCCAATTTCCACGATGAAGGTGGAGGAACTCATCCAGGTTTTAAAACAGGACTATACAATTGTCATAGTTACCCATAATATGCAGCAGGCTGCAAGGGTTTCAGACGTCACGGCCTTTTTCTTAAATGGTGAGATAGTCGAATTCAGCATTACAGACGAGATTTTTACCCGTCCCAAGGACCGGCGTACAGAAGATTATATTACAGGACGGTTTGGTTAAAGGAGTGTTTTTGCAAATGACTACCCGCGGAGCTTTTGATAAAGCTTTAAAAGAACTTCAGCAAGATATTTTACGCATGGCAAGCCTTGTGGAACAAGCTGTTTACGATTCCGTCCAATCTCTGGTCAAGGTTGACGTGACTGAGGCCTCCCAGGTTATTATGGGGGACGATATGATTGATAAACTTTTCCTGGAAATAGAAGAGAAATGTATTAAGATAATCGCTACCCAGCAGCCTATCGCCAGAGACTTACGAGTTGTTATTACGGGCATAAAAATTTTATTGAATCTGGAACGGATGGCGGATCACGCCGTGGATATTGCCCGCTCTGCCATGTGTTTAAGCGGCCAGACCCTGACGGTTAAACCGCTTGAGCATATTCCGCAAATGGCCAAACTGACCCAGCAGATGATTAAGGACGGACTTGACGCCTATGTCCACAGCGACATTGAAAAAGCCAGTGCCATGTGCGCTTTGGATGATGACGTAGATTATATTTTTGCCCAGGTGTTCAGGGAATTAATCAACTGCATGATGGAAAATCCGGAAGTGGTGATGCAGTCAACCTATCTTTTGCATGTCTGCCGTTATCTGGAGAGGATAGCCGACCACGCCACAAATATCGGCGAGGAGGTAATTTACCTGGTAACCGGAGAGCACAAAGAATTGAATTAACAAAATTCAAATATTGATGCAAAGTGGGCTGGTTCTTTGACCAGCCCGTTAC
>DOTD01000020.1 GCA_003513005.1 Desulfotomaculum sp. | reverse complement strand
TAAACTACCGCTAGTTGAATCTTTTCCGGAAGAGGTTTTGTCAAAATACCCTAAAGCCCTGCTCTATGACGAAAGCGCAAAACAATGAGCTCATGTCTTTAAGGCCTCCGTCCGGCTTAAACCAGGACCAGGCCCGACAGACCTCGCGTGAGATTCGCACCCGGGTGGCTTTAGGATCGGAGGCGATAATCCGGCGGATCAACTCAATATCGTCGGGATTAAGCGACCGGCCGCAAATGGTGAGCGGAAAATCAGCCAGGATGCTCCCTCCTAATATCGTACTTCCGGACAATCCCGTCCGGAATCTTCCAGGGCAGGAACCGTTCCAGATCCTTTGGAGACCGCCCTCCTTGGCGCAGGCATCAAGGTAATACCGGAGGTACGCCTCTGCATTCAGGTTGTGTTTGGCTGCGGTCTGCAGGATGGACATGGATGCCGCCAGCAGATTGCCGCTCCACTCGGAATGAGTACCGTAGCAGCTCTTGCGCCCCAAAGCGCCCGGCCTCAAGCACCGCTCGGCTAGATTATTGTCCATGGGCACGAACGGATTTTTGACAAAGGCAGTCAACCCGTCCCAGTGCTTTAAGGGCGCTGGAAAGCACCTTTTTCTTCTGCCAGTGCAGGCCGGGGTCTGAAAGTTCTAAACGGATCGACTGCAGCATCGCCTCCAGTGCGTTCTCCAGTGCTTCTTGGGCAACCTGGAAGAGTTCTGCCTGATCCAGCACGGCCAGTCTCTCTTTATTCAGGCGGTAGATTTAAAACGATCCTATTCACCCAGAGATCCGCCCAGTCTTTCAAGCAGTTAAGAGATTTGCCGGCATTGACAAAATCACGGCGATAATGTGCCCAGCAGAGAGCTCTCACTAACCCCTCGATCATGTCTGCCAGTTTGCCGTAGGCGGATAACCGGTCGCAATTCATGATGCCCCTGGCGTCTTTTCCGAAATGTTTCAGCGGGACTTGGCTTCCGCGGGAAGGATCCAGCACGAACACAACTGTCAGTGGTGAAACGAAGACCCTTAAGCCACCAGTGCCAGCCCTGCTTATCGGGTACTTGGACAAAGCGCATCCAGCCGGTTCGTCTACATGCCAGTGGTTCTCGCTGCGATTTACTTCCGTCAGCAGAAGATAGAGGGGAAGAAAAAGCGGCGCCAGTTTCTTTAACATTCCCGTGAGGGCGCCCTCGCTGACATCCAATCCCTGCATCCGCATGATCATGGCCATCCGGTGCAGGGGGATCTGGAAAAAGAATTTCATGACCGGGATATGGGTGAGACAAAGCGTTGGAGAACATTCCCTTGGGTATGACCTGCGGCTGCTTGGGTGCAGTGACAGATCTCGGGCCGGGGCAATTGCAGGTATTAAAGAACGACTGGCTCAAGGTTTATGGCTACAAGCCGGTGCTTATGGAAACTTTTGTCGGGAAGGATCGCTTTGCCGGAACCTGTTACAAGGCTGCCAACTGGGCCTTCGCAGGTTCCACACAGGGCCGGGGAAAGTTGGACCGTTTCAATGAATACAAGCTGCCGGTGACCTGCCTGTCGGCAGACAGGAAGACATCTATCTATATCCTCTCGATAAGGACTTCCGTATGTTTCTGGTTTAATCTTTCTTCTTTTGCCCGGCGCCTCTTTCCAGGGGACGCCTTTTTTGTTAAAAACACTAATTACATAGTGGAGATATTTCAATCGTCAATCCCTTGATTAACGCCAAATTGGTCTCTATAACGAAGAAGTTTTGGATTTTGAAATGCCAAAATCACCAATTTATCAACTTTTTCAAACAGAATATCTCTATTCAGAATATCTCTATTATAACAGATTTATATCCACCATGCAATTAACGTTTTTTTTGTTATAGTGATCGGGGCGGCATTTCACTTGAAATTTCCCGGATTGGAGATGCTTAGATGATGAAATTGACACAGGATGATGTTACCCTTTTCTATGACATATTCTTTAAATTGATCGATTACACCAATGACAGATACCAAGTGGTACCCGGTCTTGAAAAAGCGTCAGGCACCGAGGATGTCAATCCCGTCGCGATCATGCCGGTTCGTGATAAGCTCTGGGAAAGCGATGATGTCATCAACTGCATAGTCAGCGATAACCCGTTTTGCTTTGCCGAGCGGGAATTGTCGCTTGTAGCAAGTTGGAAAAGAAGGGTAACCGGCAATTTCTTGATCTATAAACATCTGAAAAAATATACTGTTTTCATGGGCAACGGCGCTCTTTACGGTGTGGTCGGTCTTGCCAGTCCCATTGAGGATGTGTTTCCCTCGTTTGATCTGCCTCGATATTTGAGGGTGACACTTCTTCCTTTTGAAGGGAAGATCATTTATGACAGTTTGTTGTATACCTACAATGTTACTTTTGGCAGCGGCTCACGGAGAGGATTTAACGAAGAGTATCGGGAACTGAAAAATATGGCCGGAATCATCACCACACTATAAAATGCTGGTTTAGTGAATACTTACCAGCGCGGGGAGATAAACAGGCTTTTTACAGCTTCGTTAATCTTTTGAGCAATATATGCGTTATTCATAGTATAAAGGTGTATACCGTCAACACCTTGAGAAACAAGATCTACAATCTGATCGACAGCATAGGCTATTCCAGCATCGCGCATTGCTACAGAATTGTTTTCATACCGGTTCATCATAGCGGTGAACTTTTTAGGAAGATCAACTCCACATAGTGACACCATCCGTTCAATCTGCTTTCTATTCACAACCGGCATAATCCCTGCTTCTATCGGCACAGTTATTCCTGCGTGTTCTGCCCGCTCCAGAAATGCGTAGAAATAGTTGTTATCGAAGAATAGTTGAGAAATCAGGTGATCCACGCCATTTTCTACTTTTATTTTCAGATTGCGTATATCCTCAGCAATGCTGGCAACCTCTATATGCCCCTCCGGATAGCAGGCTGCAAGAATATTGAAATCGCTATTTTTCTTGATAAAGGAAATTAAATCACTAGCGTACTTAAAATCCTGCTTTGGGGGAATATCCGGATTAATGTCACCTCTTAACGCCAATATATTTTCGATATTGTTTACTCTCAGCCGTTCCAGCAGGAAGAGGACTTCCTCTTTAGTCTGGCTGATACAAGTTAGATGGGCGACAGATTCTATATGATATTGGTTCTTTATAGTCGATGAAATCTCAACAGTTGATTCGCCGTTGTCACTGCCGCCTGCGCTGTAAGTTACGCTGATGTAATCAGGAGAAAGATTACTAAGCTCGTTCAGCGTTTTATAGATGGTATCCAGAGAAGAAGTCTTTTTGGGAGGGAAAACCTCAAAGGACAGTACCGTTTTTACTTTGAACAATTCTACTGTTTTCATAATTATAGCCTTTCTCTGATTTCTTTTGCGGCAGCAGCAGGTTCTTTCAAATATTCAATACTGTTTCAGGATCTTGTCATATTTGAGCATTTTCCTGAAACACATTATCATAAATATACTGCTTATCCTTTCCATTCAAATACTTTTCAGTTATATAAGCTATACCGGTATATCAATTATAAATCTTGAAATCATAAATACCCAGCCCATTGAAGAAGCCTTAAAAAAAGCAGCATGGGAATTTTGGGTGTTGACCATGCCCCTTTAAATATGAGTACATTAAAAAAAGCGCTCCCTCTTTTTATTTTATCACCACTCCCATGACAATGGCTATAATAAACGAGAAAAAACGCCAAAGCATTTCTTAGAATGGCAAAGTAAATACAAAGGGATGGTTCTTGTTTATGCTTCCAGTTGCTTAAAGAGACTGTTTACCTATCCATCCGGTTGGGTATAAATTATTTTTATTTCTTTTATGGTAAGTATATTTTATAATAATGATTGAAGATATTTATCATAATTATAACGAGAAACAACAACTCTCTTAGACATGCCTATTCAAAAAATAATCGAAAGGGGTATTTTAAAATGCAGGAAACTGCTCAAAAGAAATCTATTCAAATAAGTATTGTACCAGGAACACAGAATCCGTGTTCGAAATACAAGTGGGGACGGAAAGAAGCTGGAGACTTAAAAACAGGTTTTTGCGATGCGCGCAAAAACAAAGATGGCACTGTATGGGTAAGAAAGATCAGGGATTTTGACAATACCACCTGCGGACGTTATGAAGAAGGGGTCCCTGGATTGGCGGTACCGAGTGAAATTATGTGTTCGTGTGGTTCACCCTTACGTCCCGGAAGGTCGCAAGATTTTATTTAATCCCATAAAGCGGACGTGTATCGTTAAAACCGACAAATGTCCCGTCCTGGGCAAATGATACCTGCACAAAAGGTTTCATCTGTTCTCCTTCCGGTGTAGCAGCCTACGTT
>DOTD01000019.1 GCA_003513005.1 Desulfotomaculum sp. | reverse complement strand
CTCACTCTCCATTATAACAGAATATCTCTATTATAACAGATTTATATCCACCATGCAATTAACGTTTTTTAATAAATTACGTTCTCAGCAACGAAGAAAAGGATTACTGAATAGCTGCCATTATTATAATAGCTTAATGCAGGATGTTGCCGATGTAAACATAAAGGGATTTGTCCGTGTCTTCAAACTTGGCTTCACATTTTCCTTTAGGTTTAATATCGAAAAACTTAAAAAACCCCTTGCCGTATATTTTTGTCTTCTTGATAGCCATTCTGGGCATGTCCCCGTCATGGACCTCTTTGATGCGAACTGTTTTCGAATTGTTATCAAAAGCCAATTCGACTTCAGAAGAATTAAGTCTCTCTCTGGCAACCTTATTTAGCACGATAGAATTCTTTGAGAAAGAAACTGTTGCCGTTTTCTCTTTTTTTTCTCTTTCCCTTGGTCTGTATACCTCAAAACCCACAAATACACCTCCTTTTATTTCTTTATTAAATGATTATGCCCAGGTATTTAAAATTATAAACATTGTCCTATTTTAATACATACGCAAATAAAAAAACTTTTTTGTATTTCTTTACTTGAGTACTACAATCCTTTTTTTACTTCGTTCAGGCCGGAAACAATAAAATTTTAGCAGAGAAGAACTTTTTGCTTCTTTATATTAAAACTGTTGCTTTTTAATTTAAAAAACAACAGCCAAAACTGTCGCTTTTTATAATACCCAAAAAGGATAAAATTTTTTCCAGACTAACTGTTGGAGCATTTTTATAAGTTTTCTTCTTCCATTATTATTGTTTCAATAAACAACTTTACAAGTTCCGGATCAAATTGACTTCCCGCCAGCCTTTCTAATTCTTTGACAGCTTCTTCCCTGCTCATCGCCTTACGGTAGGGGCGGTTGTTGGTCATTGCGTCATAAGCGTCAACGATGCTCATGATGCGGCATTCCAAGGGTATTTCTTCCCCCTTTAGCCCAAGCGGGTATCCTTCACCGTTCCACCATTCGTGATGCTTGAGGATCCAGTCAGCAATCGGCAGAAGTTCAGGGGCGGACTGGGCTATGCGGTAGCCAATATCGCAATGCTGACGGATAGTGGCCATTTCCATGCTTGTAAGGGTTTCTCTTTTAAATAGAATATATTCAGGAATTCCTACTTTCCCAACATCGTGGTATCTGGCGAAAAGATTTAAATCCTTTACGTAACGCTTTTCCGGCAATCCGGCGACCTCGGCAAGCCGGATAACAAGTTTTTGTATGCGATCTGCATGCCCATCTTTTATGAAATCTTTAGTTTCAAGCGCCTTCGCCAGATCTTGTACCACAGTGCCGTATATATTCTGCCTGTGGCTGATTTTTTCCCGGTACATGTTATTGTCTGCTTCCTTAAAAAGTCCTTCCATGTTGATCACTGAATCACTGCTTACAGCGTAACCAATGGACATTTTCAAGGTAAACTCCGGACTTGTCCCGTTATAAATATTAATCTGTTCCTTCATCCTTTGGCATGCTCTTTCCACTGTGGTTACATTACTGTTAGGAATAAGAATTGCAAACTCATCGCCCCCAATTCTGGCAATCATGTCATTTGTTCGAAACGCTTTCGTGATTACCTCTGCTGCAGCGATAAGCAAAGCATCGCCCTTGTCATGTCCAACCGAATCGTTAATTAATTTAAGGCCGTCTACATCACATATAATTATGCCGACAGGGGAAAACCGGCCGCTGCCAAGGCGCCGCATTTCTTCTTCGAAGTAGGCGCGGTTATAAAGACCTGTGAGGGGGTCATGCAGGCTGAGGTATTTCAACTGTTCTTCCATCGTTTTCCTCTCGGTAATATCAAAAATATATCCCTGGATCTCAATAAGTTCGCCGCTTTGATCAAACTTACCAATTACGTTCTGCAATATGGTAATTCTCTTTCCATTAATACATTGAAGATCAGTCTCGTAAAATTCAAGCTTTTTTCTTTCAGTTAAGAGTCTAATAAAGTCTTGCCCCTCCTTATCGTTGATAAAAAACGATAAGAAATTTTCTTTTAATGCTTCTTCGATTGCTTTAAAACCAAACAGTTGGGCAAAAGCCGAATTGCAGAGAAGTATTCTCCCATCAGAAGAGGATATATAATTACCTGTAAGCGCTTCGTTAAAAAGCCTTCGAAAATGCTCTTCGCTCTCTTTTATTTTTTCCTGGGATTGCTCCAAGGCCGAAAGCATAACGTTTATTTCACCAGCAAGAACGGTGAGTTCATCACCCCCGGTAATAGGCACACGGGATGAAAAGTTCTTCGTTTGCCCGATCGTTGTGACATATTGGATCAGATTTGTCAGGCGTGACATAATCATCTTTTCTGAAAGCAGAAAACATAAGAAAAGCAGAACCAATCCTGTAATTATAATTGTAATAACAAAATATTTATAGCTGTGCTTTCCCTGATTATAAATATCTCTGGGCATAAGCACTCTGAAAATTAGAATTGGTTTACCGTAAATATCTCTCAGTAACGAATATCCGGCAATTGATTCCTGACTCAAGGACCTGACCAGCACGGGTTTATCTACTGATAAAAGAGAATACGCTGTATTAAAATCGGGAGAACTTTGTTTGCCATAGACCTGCAGGGCCAGGGAAAGATGTGTCAAGTCCGCCAAACGCTTTATTTCTGCAGCATTCAGGTATCGCCCCATAATCAGTGTTCCGCGTATAGGACCTTCTTCATCGCTCGGTAGAATGGGTTGTGATGATATAAGCAAAGGCCCTTCCGGCAGCAGCAGAAGAGACTTAACCGAGCAGCCGGCGCTTTTGTGTTTTAAAAGGGCGCTGCCTGGGTTTAAATATCTATCTAACCCGGCAGGTAAACCGGTTAATTTCATGTTTTCCAGGTCGAAACCTTGCCCGTAGGCAATTTTAGCGTCGGAATTTAAAAAAACCATCAGGTTTAGATTAAGGCTTGTATAAGTGGAAGCTACCAGGTTGGTTTTTATGTAACGATCGTTGTCATTTTCAATAAAAGTATATGTATCATCCCAAGCCGCCCAGTCACTGGTTGTCCTTTCCAAAGTTAAAAGCTCACCTGAAAGGGCATCGTTCAGGCGAGCGACATTTTTAAGCATCTCCCTTTCCTCAAGTTTTATATAACCTTTTAACAGAACACTATCCGAAATAATATACGAAACGATAACAGCCGCAGCAAGCACAATAAAAATAACAAATAAGTTTTTCATCCGGAGCGACATGTTTTCAAATAATTTATTCATTAGTCACCAAATCTAATCATCTATCAGATTTTCTTGCAACACCCTTAAGAAAATAACTTATTGCTGTTATTAAACCTAATTTGTTTAGATTTTTCTTTTTCATAATTTATTCTCTTAAAAAATAAAAAATCCTGCTTATGTTACACACCTTCCTTTCTTAAGAGGCAGGCTAAAGCAAGAATTATTCTTTAAAAGGATAAATATAAAAGAGTTTTTAAAGCTTTTCAAGAAGTGTTTTAATAACTTGGTCAAAAGGCATTGACCCTAGTTCATCCAATTTCTTGTCCATATTCGTCTTTTCACTTGTATCCATTGTAATAAGGGAGCCTTCCAGGATAATTTGTACAGTCCGGTCTCTGTCTAAAAAAACTGCATCCACCTCTAAAGCGCCTGTTAACAATCCAAATATCACTAGCATTTTTTGAGGTGAAATCGGGAATAAGAGACATTCTTTCTTAACGCAGGAATCGCCATCACCCGAAGCTACGGGCGAGGAAAAGTCTCCCAGTTGTCTTTGAATCCTATTTATCAATCTCTTAAGTTCCTCCGGTGAGAACACTTTTTCACGCCTTCTAGCCTTTCTTGAATTTAATTTACGGAATGACTATCGGCTGTTCGGAAACACCCGGCGGCCCGGCGAGACCGGTAGCAAACAAAATAGCCAGGGCAATGGCGGCGATTAATAAGATATCATGCCGGACTTCATCTATATACTGCAATTTCAATCACATCCTTGCTTTCATTAATATTCAGATTATGTCAGATTGTGAAGAAAACGCTAATCCCGTCATAAACTCAGTAAATAGGAAAGTCAGATGTCCGGCAATAAATAAATTCCTGTCCTAAAAATTGATATTCCTCCCACATTTATTTTTAATTACCTCACATAAAATAACGGATTAAACAAACCTTATAAATAAGAATATAGTTTGGGGAGTTGAAGTTATGGAAAATAATTTGCCTGTCTTAACAAAAGATAATTTGCCGGATTTAATCAAGTCAGTCTCTCACAATATAATACCAAAAGAATTACGCTCTTACGTTTTACCTGCGTTGGAAGAGTTTAAAAATGAGATGGCCGAAGAAATAGGCATCAAGAATTACGATCTTATAGACAAAGGTGAACTGCCTTCCAGGTTAAACGGGAACGTGGGGGGATCGATGACCCAAAAAATGGTTTTATTTGCGGAAGCCGTTCTGGCCTGGAATTACAAGAAAAAACTGGCTATAGGGAACGAACAGGCGCAAGCCGGTAAAATGATCAGTGATGAATTTTAAGAAATAATTTTAATCTCTTTCCGGTTTACTCCGGCATTTGTTTGTATTAAACTTAAAATGCTTGCTTCTTTTTAGCTGGAGGAGGAACTTGAGTGCAGGCTGAAGTTATTTTTACAGGCACTGAGCTAATGATTGGCCAGATTTTAAACACAAATTCGCAGTATCTTCAACAAACCCTTGCTTTATGGGGGATCGACCTGTTTTATCAGGTGACAGTCGGTGACAATCTGGAACGTCTTGCCCAGGCAATCACACAGGCTTCCGAGAGGGCAGGTTTAATTATAATCAGCGGCGGCCTCGGACCTACAGAGGACGATCTCAGCAGGGACGCATTGGCCAAATCACTTGGCGTTCCCCTGGTCATAAATGAAAAAGCCCTCAAAATAACAAGGCGCCTTTTTGACGAGCGCAACGTTCCGATGCCTGATAATAATTTAAGGCAGGCCCTCGTCCCACCCGGAGGGATCGTGCTGGACAACCCCATCGGAACAGCGCCGGGGATGATTTTTGAGCAAAATGAAAAAATATATGTCCTGATTCCCGGCCCGCCCAACGAGTTTAAAATGATGCTGAACAATGAAATTGAACCTTTTATATTTGAAAAACTCGGCAGCGAAAGAAAAATCATTAAGTCAAGGGTTATCAAGCTTAGCGGCCTGGGTGAATCAACGGCCGACCAGCAACTGGGTGATCTGCTCCAAAGCGCAAACCCGACCCTGGCGCCTACCGCCAGGTTTTCCGAGGTGCACTTGCGGATTACCTCAAAAGCGGAAAGCGTGGAAAAAGCGCTGCAGATGAACGCAGAACTCGAAGAGAAAATCCGCCAGCGGGTGGGTGACTACATTTTCGGAACGGACGACGAAACTCTCGCGGATGTTGTAGGCAGGCAATTTGAAAGCAGAAGGCTGACACTGGCTACCGTGGAGTATTTAACTGGCGGAGTGCTTGCCAACCAGCTAAATGTAATTAAAAACCCGGGCAATTTTTATAAAGCGGGTTTTATCATCGGAAGCAATAATCCAGGGATAGAAAATCTCTCTTTTTCTCCATTGCCGGGCAAGGAACAGGCTGAACAGCTTGCTGACTGGTGCAAAAAAGCTGTCAATCCTGACTTAAGCATTGCGGTAACGGGTAAAATTAAAGAAACTGGCAAAGAAAAAAAATTACGCGGGACAATTTACATTGCAACTAACCATAACGGCAAAACCCGTTCGGGTGAATTTGTCTTATGGGGATTGCCCCAGGATATAAAGGAAAGAGCGGCCCAGCTGACATTGTCCACTCTCTGGCGGATTGGCAGGGATTTTGGCCAGGAAGGCTAATTTAGAACGTCAATAACAATATAACGGCGCAGCTTTTCAGGCTTATCTGTTAAGCTGCTTTATTTTTTCAGCCGGCTGGTTCCAGCGCATTTTCTTTGATCTTTTTAACCGCCTCGACGATCTTTTTTTGCCTTGAACCGTCGAACAGCTTGATCATGCTCTGGGGTTTGTCAAAAGGCGGTTTCATCAGCTCGGAGACATTTTCGATATAACCGTTTTGCGTAATATAATCAATGATCTTTTTGATAAATACGATCTGCGCCTGATTTATAGACTGGTCATTGATAAATTCGGAAAACGCCTCACAGGCGGCTTCATATTCCATCCTGGCAATCTTGCGGACAAGAAGGCCAAACGGTGTGTCCTGGTATTCCCGCTGGTAATCCTCTTTTGTACCGAGTTCCCCGGTAAAGATTTGTTCCAGGCTTGCATAGTCCAGGGCGGTAAGCGGGATATTGCTGCGCAGCTTATGTATGGCAAGATGGTTGCTGTTTTGTTCTATATAGCGGTTTACCTTCAGTTTGTAATCCTCAAACGTGTAAGCGGGCTCCAGCGTTTCACCTTCTTTAACCAACAAGACTTCATCGGCCAAGTTGGTGTAGATCAGGTTTTTCCCGGGCTCGTCGACGATGAACTTGATCAGGCCGCGCAGTTCCAAGCGGACCTTTTCAAGCTCTATGATACCGCAGGCCTGCCAGAATTCTTCCGTGACGACGGTATTGACAAGTTCAATCTTTTCCTTGATCTGCGGGATGGTAACGCGTCCGGCCAGGCTGCGGCAGGTGTTGACAAGCTGTTTTCTGCACTTTTCAAAGTGCGGCATCCCTTCAATTTGAGCCAGCATAATTTCGTACATGAAATTATCAAACCGTTTGGCGTATTCGTCATTGTCATCCATATAGACAACCGGGGCAAGGCGGACAGCCAGTTCGTGCTTGTCCGGATCGGACAGGCAGGTGAATGTGTCCGCGTCTTTATACTTCTCGACATACTGCAGCTGCAGTTTGACCGAGATGAGATCGGTATTCAGCGCCTTGATCTGGTCCAGCACGGTATCTACGAGGTCTGAGCGGATTGCCTGGTAAGGCTGATCGATAAAGGCAGAGTGCTGAAGGTGATGAATCAGGCGTACCCGTTTGACAAAGATTGCTTCGGAAAGGCTCTGTGTCTCGCTGCCCTTGATCCCGTCTTTATTGACCCGGAAGAATTCGAAATTTCCCAGGTAGTCGAAGATTAGAAAGTGGGTTTTATGCAGGCCTTCTCCGAAGAGGTTTTCGCAGGTTCTCGTGCCGCGGCCGATCATCTGCCAGAACTTGATCTTGGACCGCACGCGCTTGAAAAAAACCAGGTTGACAATCTCTCTTACGTCTATCCCTGTATCCAGCATATCCACCGATACGGCGATATGGGGCTCCTGCCCGGCAATCTTGAAATGGTCAATCAGCGTCTGGGCATAGCTGTCGCCGCAGACTACCCGCCTGGCAAAGCTGCCCTTGTACTGCGGGTAGAGTTTGTCAAAGCGCTCGACGATATACTGGGCGTGCTTTTTATTCTGGGCGAAGATGACGGTCTTGCCCAGCCTGTCGCCGCCGGCAACCTTGATGCCTTTGGTCATCAGGTCTTCCAGGACCATGTCGACGGTGGCCTGGTTGAAAATAAATTCGTTGATTGCCGGGGAGGGGATGAATTCCGGCATTTCGCTGTCCTCGTCGGTGAAATCTTCCTCATAACGCTGTTTGTCTTCCTCGGAAAGGTCGTCGTAGACAATGCCCTGCTCCAGGAACTTCGTCGTTACTTCGATGTTGTGGTAGGGAACCAGCACTTTGTCCTGCTGCGCCGTTTCGTATTCGTAGGCGTAGGTGGGCACGCCGCTTTCCATTTCAAAGAAGTCGTAGGTATTGCGGTCCACTTCCACCCGGGGCGTGGCGGTAAGACCGACGAGCAGGCCGTCGAAGTATTCAAAAATCGCCCGGTATTTTTTAAAGATGCTCCGGTGGGCTTCATCGACGATGATCAGGTCAAAATGGGCCGGAGTAAACAGCCGCCGGCCGTCCTCGTTTTTGACCGTGCCAATGGAGTTGAGCATCGTCGGGTAGGTTGAAAACACGATCCGGGCATCCTTGTCGTCCTTGTTGTTAAGCAGGCTGCACAGGGACATATCCGGCAGGTAGTTTTTGAAGGCGTCTTTCGCCTGCGCCACCAGGGCGATCCTGTCCGCCAAAAACAGGGTGTTGGTGATCTGCCCGCCGCGTGACAGGACGTCGGCTAAGCTGGCGGCCGTCCTTGTTTTGCCCGTGCCGGTCGCCATCACCAGCAAAGCTTTGCGGTGGCCTTTTTCAATATTTTCGCAGACCGCGCGGACGGCTTCCTTTTGGTAGTACCGGTCGGTTATTTGATCGTCAACCGGGATTTCGTTCAGGGCTTTGATCTCGGCGCGGCGGTTGATCAGTTTTTCCAGGTCGGCTTTGGAAAAGACCCCGCTGACCTTTCGCTGCGGGAATAAAAGATCGTCCCAAAAATAGGTTTCAGAGCCGTTGGTGGTAAAGATCAGCGGCCGCCTGCCGGCCATTTTCTCCAGGCAGTCCGCATACAGTTTGGCCTGCTGGGTTCCGGTCTTCGGGTCTTTGGAAGTGCGCTTGGCTTCGATGACGGCCAGGGGAAGCCCGTCTTTGCCATAGAGCACGTAATCGGCGAAGCCTTTTTCCTCGCTGTTGGGCATGCCGAAGAGTTCAACTTCTTCCTGGATATCGTCGCCGGGTATCCATCCTAAAAGCTTTAAGTCCAGGTCGATGTATTTTTTGCGGGTGAGGAATTCGGAGATATCCCCGGGTGTAAATTTGCGCTTTTCTTTATGCTGCGCTTTTTTTGCTGTAAGCTGTTCGCTGATGGCCGCAATTTTTACGCGCAGCGCCTCAATTTCGGAATCCTTCTGCCCGATCAGGCTGTTCATTTCTCTGATCTTTACTTCGTCAAGGGCCACTTTTTCAGACGGGATATCCGCCTCGTTGAAACGGCGTTCCTCATAATCGGCGCCGTAGCAGTAGTCAATCCACTGGACGAATTCGAACAGGGAGGACAGGGAAAGGACGGCATCGCTTTTGCTGACCACTTGATCTGTATGCGCTGCCAGGTTGCCCAGTTTGATTATGTAGGGGAGCTTGCTCCAGGTCCGGTCGTCCATGGCGAACCTGAAGGAAGGCTCGTGGATCAGCGACTGCAGGTTGTCCTTGTAGGGCATGGTGATCGTGCTGTCTGCGGCGTACACCCATTTTACGGCCAGTTCAAAAGCCTTGCGGATGCCCACCACCGCCATCGCAGGCGAGGAGGCCAGCACGCTCTCCGCCTCGACGCAGGCTGCGGCAAACATTGCATATTCGGCTTGTCCCAGCAAGAACTCAAAGTTTGCAGGCATTAATTTACCTCACTGCTGTACGAAGTAACTAAGAAGTAACTAATCTTAAAAACTTTTTCATCATCTGATGGCGCTGCGTTAGCAGCATATGGAGCTAAACTGAAAATTAACTTTATCAGGAAGGTCAACTGCCTACGTGCTCATATTCGTATCAGGCCGTCGTCATCACGGTTCGCTCAGGTGCTCCGTGCCGGCAAACGCCAACGGTTCGCTTCGGACAGGACCAGCGGCGCTGCAAAGGCGGCAAGGCAGGTTCGAAATACACCGAACAATAAATCCCCGGCATCACAAAGCCTTTTCAAGAAACTTTGAGTGTGCCGCTAGTTTCGCACCGCGGTCCTGTAACCGAAGCTTCACCGGGCGTTGCAGCGGCACTCCGCAATATCGCTCACCTGTGAACAACGACGTCCTCTAAACCCTCGGGCGTAAGCCATAACTTAAGCGCTTATGCGCCTCAAACAAATTCCCTCGCTTACACTCGGGTTCACTCGTTCATTAAATAAAGGCTCAAAATCGCACTTGAGGCATTTGACCTTCCTTTACTGAAGAAGTTTCGTCCTTTATGCTGACGCTGCTTCAGCGGCATGGATATCTATTTAGTGAACTTGATAGGCATGGTTTTAATGTATATTTACTATTCGAAATACTGGCTTATCAAACTATCAAACAAGTACTGTGTTTCGTCAATAGCCTTTTTAACAAGGGCTTTCTGCGCTTCTATTCTGGCGACTATTTCAGCGAATTGGTTTTGGAGTGGTATAGGTGGATAAATAATTGCTAAATCGCCTATATTTTTCAAACTTAAATTAGCCCTTGCTACATCTACTTGCATTTCATTATACATTTGCAACGCCTTAGGAGAATTTAAATAATAACAAAGATAGGTTAGACATACTTCTTTGTTGCAACGCACCAGAGCAACAGCTTGATTAATATTTGCAACTTCGTCCGAGTAAAAAACCGCAGCTCTACCTATAGATGCACCGACTATATTAACTAATAAATCTCCGTACTTTAAAATGGAACGATTTTGAATTTCATTAAACTTCTTTTCAAGATATTTCCGTTTTGAGAAATCCAAATATCCTTCGCGTACATTTTCACTTGTAATAAAAAGTACTTGACTCTTATCATCAGTGTAATTAACCCCTTGCCAAGTTGGTGATGAACCCTTAGTTATCAATATACTTAGTACTCTCAGTTGTTTAATATCCCATTCCTTCTCATTAGTCACGGGATCGCCAAACATATTATAAAAGATAGATTTGATTAGCTCATCCAATTCTGCAAGCTGCTGTTTGCGCATGGTAAGCAGTCCCGCAGTGGTATCCAGGGTTTTGGCAATTTGCTTTTGGGTTTCAAGAGACGGGAGTAATAACTCCGTTTCATTAATAAATCTATCTAATTTTAAATTTAATATCCCAGTTGTTTTATTTTGATATTTTATTGTAGAACCGTTTTTATAATTTGCAAATAAATGATAAAATACATACTTGGGAAAGTTTATTTTGCTATCTTTCAAGCGTAAAACTGAAGTGAAATTATTAAATAGATATTTTTTGTCTTCTTTCTCAAAAAATACAACTCTACCCACTGGTTGGGTTGGACTACCACCTGATTTTTCTATAATTATATCGCCATATTTTAAAGATTTTTCCCTAACTTTTTTTGCAGCGATTATTCTAGTACTACAGCGATGGATCT
>DOTD01000018.1 GCA_003513005.1 Desulfotomaculum sp. | reverse complement strand
TCCATCGCTGTAGTAGTAGTTACTTTAGCGAAGCATCTGTTTGAGATAAATTATTCCATGCCTTTTTATAATCCCTGGCCAGTTCCGCTCCTTTTTTCAGCGCCTTAAGGTTGATTGGGATCATATCCAGGTTTCGCTTGGGCAGGATCTGTTCAAGCGATTTTTCTACGGCGCCTACGGATACTACGCCGGTCAACTCTATTAATGCGCCAAGAATCACGCTGTTGGTAATCCTGACATCGCCCAATAGCTCTGCTTCCTCGCTTGCCTGGATGGAAACCACATGAACGTCTGATCTTTTTACACCAAGATTAACCATGGAGCTGTTCACAATAATAATCCCTCCCGGAATGACTGAATCTTCATAGTTTTTCAGGGAGAGGTTGTTCATCACCACCAGCACGGAAGGTTCGGATATGATCGGAGAACTTACCGGACGGTCGGAGATGGTGACGCCGCAGTTTGCAAAACCCCCGCGTTTTTCCGGCCCATAAAAGGGTACATAGGAGACCTCTTTATTCTCCGATGTCGCTGCCAGGGCAAGCAGTTGTCCCATCGAAAGGGCGCCCTGGCCGCCGATGCCTGCAATATAGATTTCTTCATGCATTTAGACCACCCCCGCAGGTGATTTGTAAACCCCGAGCGGATAAAAAGGGATCATCTTTTCTTCCATCCATTTGATAGCTTCAAGCGGGGACAGTCCAAGGTTGGTCGGGCATGCCGAAAGGGCTTCGACAAGGGAAAAGCCAACCCCGTTGAGCTGCATTTCAAATGCTTTTCTAATCGCCTTTTTTGCCTTGATTATTTCTTTGGGATTATGCAATGACACTCTTTCCACATAGACCACACCCTCAACCGGGGCAATCAGTTCACAGGCCCTGATCGGGTTTCCGTTAATCTCTACAGATCTGCCGAAGGGGGTTGTCTTGGTTACCTGGCCAATCAGGGTAGTCGGCGCCATCTGTCCGCCTGTCATACCATAAACGGTGTTGTTGACAAAAATAGTAGTTATTTTTTCTCCGCGGTAAGCGGTATGAATGAAGTCACCGATTCCTATAGCAGCCAGATCGCCGTCCCCCTGGTATGTAAAAAGCACCCGGTCAGGCAGCACCCTCTTAACGCCGGTGGCTATAGAAGGAGCACGGCCGTGCGCCGCCTGAATCATATCAACATTAAAATAGTGTTTTGCAAAAACTGAACATCCGACCGAACTAATTCCAATAGTGCGCCCGCTGACCCCCAGTTCGTCAATGACTTCGGCAACCAGGCGGTGGGCAATTCCATGCATGCAGCCGGGGCAGTAATGAAAGGGAACGTCCCTCAGGCTATATGGCCTTGCAGTAATTTTTTTCATTGGCCTGTTCCTCCCCTTTCGCTAACTTTCTTAAGTTCTTCTAAAATATCTTTGGCCAGCGGAACCATTCCGCCAAGCCTGCCGTAATGGTATACTGGCGCCCGGCCCTTTGCGCCGATTTCAATATCCTCAAACATCTGACCCATATTCATTTCCACCGCCAAAAAGCATTGGACTGATTTGGCGGTCCGGCTGATTACATCATAGGGGAACGGCCACAGTGTAATAGGACGTACTAATCCGGCCCGGATACCCTGTTCGCGTGCTTTGTCAACTACCGCGCGGCAAATCCGTGAGACCGTGCCGAAAGCCACCAGGGCAACTTCGGCGTCATCCAGCATGTATTCCTCGCAGAGTGTTTCCTTGGCGCAAATTTCTTCATACTTGTGTAAAAGCCTTAAATTCACTTCTTCCATTTCTTCCAGGATAACAAATAAAGAATTAATCTCATTTCTATCCTCGTGATAATCCCTGCCTGTAGTAGCCCACGGCCGGGGCGGTATCTCAACACTTTTCTCCTCGTCAATCACTACCGGTTCCATCATCTGCCCCATAATGCCGTCTGCCAGGACCATCGCCGGCATGCGGTACATGTCGGACAGATCGAAGGCTTTTTTCATTATGTCAAGAATTTCCTGCACCGAATTTGGAGCCAGTACAATTATGTGATAATCGCCGTGGCCTCCGCCTTTGGTTGCCTGAAAGTAATCAGCCTGTGAAGGCCCTATATTGCCAAGGCCGGGACCGCCGCGCATAATATTCACCAGCACGCAGGGGAGTTCGGATCCTGCAAGAAAAGAAAGCTCTTCCTGCATCAGGCTGATTCCCGGACCGGAGGATGCTGTCATAACCCTGGCTCCGGCGCAGGCTGCGCCAAAAACCAGATTGATTGAGGCCAATTCGCTTTCGGCCTGCATGAAAAGTCCGCCTATTTCCGGAAGCCTTTTGGCCAGATAATGGGTAACTTCGCTCTGCGGTGTTATCGGGTAGCCGAAAAAGTGACGGCATCCGGCTAAAATAGCCCCTTCGCCGATAGCGTCATTTCCTTTCATTAGAAACCTTCTCAATTTTCCCGCCCCCTCTCCACTTCGATTACCATATCGGGACACATGATTACGCAAAGGCCGCAGCCGGTGCATTTTTTCTGCTCGGTCACAGATGCGACATGATAACCCATTTCATTAATATTGCTTGCCATAGTAATTATCTTTTTAGGACAAGCAGTAGTACAAAGCTGACAGCCTTTACAGCGTTCCTCCCGAAATATTACTTTTGCCAAACACACTTCCCTCCCATTGTCCCTTATGTCTGTTTCTAAAATTTTCACCAGGGTGGCTTCATGTAAAGGTCCATTGGCAGCAGCGGCAGTTCAACTGCGGCAAGATCAGCCAGATCCCTGCGGATACTGAGGAAATCAACCGGCAGACCGAGTTCCTCCGACGCTTTCATTACAATCTTGTGCCCGTTCATTACTGTTTCTATGTCCGTTCCACGGCCAAGGTTGGGGTTGCTGACCAGGGCATGGAATTTAAGTCTGGATGCGCTTTCAATGCTTCTTTTAGCCTTATCGATTCCCTCAACATCAGCTGTCATCGGCCGGTACGGATTAACCACCAAAAAAAAACGGTGGCCGTCCTCAGGTATATTCTCCCTGAAACGGCTCAGCGCTATTGCGCCCAGATCATCACCGCCCATATCCAGGACGCCGTAACCCTTTCCTCCCTGAAGCACGCCGTATATGCCGGGGGATAAGGCGGGAAGATCCGCGTAGGCCAGTTCTTCTCTGGGGCAGATCATGGTAATGCCCATTTTTTCCAGGATTTTTTTAGCAGCGCCGGCTCTGAAATAATGGTTTAAAATATCCAGATCTACTACTGTTACGGGAAAACCTTTTTGGTGAAGGTTTATAGCGTAATTCAGGGCAACTTCTGTTTTCCCGCTTCCAAAACCGCCGGCGAACAGGCTAAGTTGTTTTTGGGTTTTCATGTCTGCCTTTTTTATACAAATTCATTGGGTATATCCCTTTCTTCGACGAAAGGTTAATAAAATCCTTTGGCTTAACTTTGGACAAAAATTAAGCAATATTAATTTTATCATATGGTTGATTCTTAAATTGTTAACCAGGCAGGCTTTTTTAATCTATTCGGGGACCTTTGCCAATCATAATTTTTCCGTTATAATACCTGTTTTTTATGTGCGCCGCTTCCTCAAGAAATTTTTCCAAGCCTTTTTGCTTGATATGGCACAGGTTAAAAACTTTTATGTTATGGGGCAGGACATCCGCCCCGTCGGCTGCAGGATTAAGCTTTACGCATGGAAAATCAGGACAGTCAAAACAAAAGACAACTTCATGCCCGTTGGCGCAGGCAAATGTTTCACACTGAGTTTCAAGGACGGGACAGTTTCCCTTTATAGACCTGCATCCGGGGCAGGGTGAAATATTATAGCCCTTGGCTTTTGCATCCTCCAGCATTTCGGGATTGTCATTAGCTTTAAAAAGGGGACATTCCCCGCAAAAGATTCCACATGGCGCAACCAATGAGCAATCGTAATCCCCGGCGATATTCATAAAAAAACCTCCTGTATTGAAGTTTTTTAACCGTTTAGCTTTTTTGTATTTATTTCGTGTGAAAAAAATGTTTTCCTCTATTTTTGGACTTGAAGATAATACAAGATCAGCAGGCGGAATTAAATAAGTTGTTATTAGTACTACAGCGATGGATCT
>DOTD01000017.1 GCA_003513005.1 Desulfotomaculum sp. | reverse complement strand
CTCATTATAATGCCGGGCTGGATTTTATAGTACGGTTAATTGCCGTTGCCAGTGAAGCTGCCCCAAAACCATTGTCAATATTAACCACACCGACTCCAGGTGTACAGCTGTTCAACATTCCCAACAGGGCAGCCAGCCCGCCAAAACTTGCGCCATAACCTGTGCTGGTAGGTACTGCAATTACCGGACGATCAGTCAGTCCGCCGACAACGCTTGGCAGAGCGCCTTCCATACCGGCAACAACAATGGTGACAGCTGCTTTTTGGATTAACTCCAGGTAATCCAAAAGCCGGTGCAAACCGGCTACGCCTACATCAAATAACTTTAAGACAGTATTACCCATCGCCTGTGCGCATACGGCCGCCTCTTCAGCCGCCGGCAGGTCGGTAGTTCCCGCGCTTATCACAAGGACAGGCGCCGGGTATAAAGGCTCGTCGGGCATGCCGTAAACAATACAGCGCGCAGTTTTATAATATTGGACAGCCGGGCACAGGCTTCTTACTGCCGCAAACATGCGGTAACTTGCACGCGTGCCCAATACTGTCCGATTAGAGTTAACCATTTGGTTAAATATTTCGGCTGTCTGTTCAGGTCTTTTGCCTTCGCAAAAAATCACTTCCGGAAAACCGCAGCGGATACTCCGGTGATTGTCTATCCTGGCAAAGTTCAAATCCTGATATGGGAGTAACTTCAATTGTTCCATAGCCTGGTTAACTGTAATTTCACGATCTGCTAAAAGCGATAGCATTTTTTCTAATTTTTCCCGATCCATACTCAAATACTTTCCTTTAAAAGACTTCGTGCGGCTTGTAAGGAAGCATCGTATACAACTCTAAGGGGGATATCTTTCTCACTGGCGATTTTACGGCAGTCCTCATATTCGGGGCTGATTTGTTTTTCTCTGTTCGTGGTGGCTGAAATTTTAACCCTGACAGGCCCGTATTCCGTTTCCACGCATATTTCCTGTCTGGGCAGAACGACCCGTCTTTCTTGATGAACCCGTATTCCGAGGCTGGTAGTTTCCTTAAATATAATATCAATCAATTTCTTTCTTGTTTCAAAAAAACATAGAACTGTAAGCAGACATCCAGACCGTCCTTTTTTCATGACCAGAGGTGTTATCGATACATCAATCGCTCCGTAGTTGAGCAGCTTGTCAGCAGCAAAAGCCAATATTTCAGGGTTTAAATCGTCAATGTTTGTTTGCAATACGGTAATTTCCTGTTTGGGATTAACGGGTTCACTATCTGTTGTATTTTCCGGATCATCATATTCCCCGATAAAAACGCGCAGGGCATTAGGAATTCCGTAATCGTTTTGACCCAGGCCGTATCCGGTATGGATCAGCTTCATGCCCGGCATGATCCGGGAAAAATCAGACAAAACAGTTACTATTGCCGCTCCGGTTGGTGTTACCAGTTCACCCTCAATGTCTATAAAGCGGATGGGAAAACCTTTTAATATTTCTGCCGTCGCAGGCGCCGGGACTGGAAATATGCCGTGACTGCACCTGACATAACCATGACTGATCGGCAAGGGCGAGCAGTATATCTTTTCGATGCCCAGTTCATCAAGCGCAAGAAGAGTTCCTACAATATCGATAATTGTATCTATTGCTCCTAGCTCATGAAAGTGGACATTTTCCAGGGGAACTCCGTGTACCAATGCCTCTGCTCCGGCAAGTTTAAGAAAAACCGCGGCGGCGTTATCTTTTATATCAGCGGGAAGAGAACTTTCTTCAATTAGCCGGGAAATATCGGAGAGATTCCGCAAAGGCAAGTAATGTTCGTCGAATATTACTTGAAACTTGGATCCTGTTATGCCATATGATCGATCCTTGAGGACCTTTAGTTCGTAATCCTGTATACCAAGATGTTTTAATTGTCCACTTATGTTCTCAAAGCTTGCGCCTGCATCAATCAAAGCTCCCAAAATCATATCGCCGCTAACACCGCTGAAACAATCAAAATAAAGTGCTTTCATCTTCAGCCCTCTGATTAATCGCAGGTTTTTCGCAGTAAAAACAAACTAATGGTTTTATTGTATATTTTACACATGTTTGCGTCAACCCGGTTAACTCTTGAGGACAGACATCTATGCCGTTTAAAGCGACTTCTCTAATAAGTCAATTTTCATAATAAGTCAAGCCTGACCCCCAATACGTTTAAAGCGACTTCTCTAATAAGTCAATTTTCATAATAAGTCAAGCCTGACCCCCAATAAATCTAATAAGTCAAGCCTGACCCCCAATAAATCTAATAAGTCAATTTTCATAATAAGTCAAGCCTGACCCCCAATAAATCTTGCGCAGGTTTTTTTAATTTGTTATACTTTTGCTTAAATAAATCGGGACATAGCATAAAAAGTCTGCAGCTCTTTGCCAAGTCTTTAGCTGGAGGTTTTTAAATCTGACTCACTTTACCTGATTGTCCCCGAAAAGGAATGGTCAAAATTGAAAAGAATCGGGTATTTGGGCCCGCCGGGAACATTTTCGGAACTGGCAGCCCGCTTCTATATTGATCAGCTCAGAAAAGTTGGTCATGATGAAGAAGCAGATGCAGTCTGCCTTTCTTCCTTTGCCGATATCTTATCCGCTGTTGAATCAGGTGAGCTCGAGGAAGGACTTCTTCCTTTCGAGAATTCAACTGAAGGTTCAATTAACGTAATACTCGATCTACTGGCCCACCGGTTTAAAGAAGTAAAAATCAAAGGAGAGGCGATTATTCCGGTTGTTCATCAACTCCTTGCCCGTCAATGGATGAGCGCTGACGAAATTGAGGTGGTAGTCTCCCATCCGCAAGCGCTTGCGCAGTGTTGGGGTTTCATTGAGCAGTATTTATACCTGGCACAAAAAAAGGAAGTCATCAGCACGGCTGAAGCTGCCCGGCTTGTATCCCTCCATCAGGAGCCATGGGCGGCAATAGGAACATCCCTGGCTGCGGAAACACTTAACCTTGTCGTTATTGCCGGGAACATAAACGATTATCCGGAAAATGCCACAAGGTTTGTAATTATAGCTATGCAGGATAGTAAACCTGTTTCCGGTTGTAAAACCTCTCTTATTTTATCTGTAAACGACCGCCCTGGAGCGCTGTATGATATTCTAAAAGAATTTGCCAGTAGGGAGATTAACCTGACGCACATAGAATCGCGGCCTACAAAGAGCAGGCTGGGTGATTATTTATTCTTTATCGATCTTGAAGGGCATCGTAAAGACGCGCATGTTTGTGATGCCTTATCATGTATCAAAAGGTATACGGTAAGTATGCGTATTTTAGGATCTTATCCCGCCCATGGCGCCGCTAAAAAACGAGAAAATTCTTGACATCAGTTTAAAGTAAGGGCTAGAATATTATCTGGACATGTTTCCAAAAAAAATATTATTATTGTCTGGTTTGTCTGGCAGGAGTAGGTTTCTAGAGCAACTTTTCAAAGGAGGTGGAGTAAGGGAAGTAAAGTATAAAACAAGTTATGTGACTTAATAGTAATGGATTTATTTTTTGAATTTTTTGGTTGATTAGAAACTCTGTTGGAAGGGAGTTAAAAAATGTCGCAGAAATATCATTATTTAGCGCGGCGGTTGCATTCCTTTACAGGAATTTTTCCGGTGGGCATTTTTCTATGTATACATTTATGCATCAACTCTTTCATCTTTAAGGGGCCGGAGGCCTATGACTGGGCAATCGGACTTTTAGAAAGGTCGCCGCTGACACCTTATATTGAAGTAGGTTTAATAGGCATCCCTATACTTTACCATGCGCTTTATGGTGTCTGGGTAACCTATATTTCAAAGACCAATACATTTCAATATAAGTATTACAGAAACTGGATGTTTTATTTGCAGCGCTTTACGGCAATTGTAACATTCATTTTTGTTTTCTGGCATATTTACGTCCTGAGAATAGCCAGAATCTTTACCGGGGCTGAGATGGATTTTGCCACTATCGCAGCGTGGCTCTCCGATCCTACTATTTATGTAGTTTATATAATCGGTTACCTGGCCGCTGTTTTCCACTTCTGCAACGGCATCTGGTCTTTCCTGATCAGTTGGGGAATTACAATCGGCTCAGAATCGCAAAATTTTGTCAGCTGCATCTGCACATTAATTTTTATTGCCTTGGGTGTTGTTGGTATTGCGGGCTTAACTCTTTTAAGCAACGCTGTTGTCGTAATACGTTGATAATTATTTTGCAGGGGAAGGGGTTTTAAAATTGAAGTTTATTGTTGTAGGCGGCGGCCTTGCAGGCCTAATGGCTACGATAAAAATTGCTGAAAAAGGCGAAAATGTAGATTTAATCTCTTTTGTTCACGTTAAGCGTTCCCACTCGGTTTGTGCCCAGGGTGGAATTAATGGCGCAGTAAACACCAAAGGAGAAGGAGATTCACCCTGGAACCATTTTGATGATACCCTTCTGGGAGGGGATTACCTGGCCAACCAACCCCCCGTGCTCGGAATGTGCGAGGCAGCGCCGGGGATTATTTATCTTATGGATCGAATGGGTGTTCCCTTTACACGTACTCCTGAAGGCAGCCTTGATTTCCGCAGATTCGGAGGAACACTGGTCCACAGGACTGCTTTTTCCGGTTCTACAACGGGGCAGCAGCTTCTCTATGCCCTTGATGAACAGGTTCGTTATTGGGAAACGCAGGGCAAGGTCAATAAATTTGAAGACTGGGATTACCTGTCTGCCGTAATTGATGATAACGGTGTTTGCCGCGGTTGTATTGCCCAGGATATGAAAACGATGGAAATAAGGTCGTTCCAAGGTGATGCGGTAATTCTATGCACTGGTGGTCTTGGCGCTGTCTATGGAAAAACGACGAATTCAATTATCAATACCGGCAGCCCGGCGAGCAGCGCCTACCAGCAGGGTGTATATTACGCAAACCCGGAAATGATCCAGATTCATCCCACATGTATTGGCGGAGACGATAAACTAAGGCTGATTTCTGAAGGGGTACGCGGTGACGGCGGACGCCTTTGGACATACAAAGACGGCAAACCCTGGTTCTTCATGGAGGAATGGTATCCTGCCTATGGCAATCTAGTCTCCCGTGATGTTGCCAGCAGGGGCATTTTTAAAGTGTGCCGTGAATTAGGACTTGGTCTGGACGGAGGAGATTCCGTTTATTTGGATGTTACCCATCTTGAACCCGACTGGATAGAGAAAAGACAGCACGGCGTTTTGGAAATTTACCGTAAGTTTGCCGGTGAGGAACCAACCAAAGTGCCTATGAAAGTATTCCCGGCGATGCATTATTCAATGGGCGGCATGTGGGTCGATTATAATCAGATGACCAACATTCCGGGCCTGTTTGCAGCCGGGGAATGTGAATATCAGTACCACGGAGCCAATAGACTTGGCGCAAACTCACTTATTTCCTGCTTATACGCCGGTACAGTAGCCGGGGACAAAGTAATGGAATACTGCAAGTCGCTTAAGAAAACCTCCAGCGATGTCTCAAGTAAAGTTTTTGATGCGGAAATGGCCAAGCAGAAAGCCGAGATGGATAAGATATTTAAGTTTAACGGCCCGGAAAATCCCTATGTGCTTAAAGACGAAATGAATGAATATATGTCCACTTATGCTGGTGTTGTGCGCACGACCAAACAGCTGCAGGATACTGACAAAAAGCTTTTAGAATTAATGGAGAGGTATAAGAAACTCGGTGTCTATGACACAGGCGGTTGGTCCAACAGGACAGCCATATTTATCCGGCACTTATGGAACATGTTCGAATTAGCCAGGGGAATAGTCGGAGGCGCTCTGCTGCGCAAGGAGAGCAGGGGCGCGCATTATATGCCTGAATATCCCAACCGGGATGACGAGAACTGGCTGAAAACCACCAAAGCCAAATGGACACCAAATGGTCCGGTGTTCTCCGTGGAAGATGTAGATATAACGTTAGTCAAACCAAGAGTGCGCCGATATGATGTCACTAAGGATCAGGTAATTAAAGAGAGCGCCGAAAAAGAGGCCGCCACGAGCAAGGAGGGGGCGAAATAAAAAATGAGTGATGTTATTTTAAAAATTAAACGTCAGGAGAGTCCTAACTCCAGGCCGTACTGGGAGGAATTTAAAGTTCCCGTTGCACCCAAGGCTAATGTAATTTCGTTGCTCCTTGAAATCCAAAGGAACCCTGTCAACGTGCAGGGCAAACCAACAACCCCGGTAATTTGGGACTGCAACTGCCTGGAAGAGGTTTGCGGCGCCTGCAGTATGGTGATCAACGGAGTTGCCCGTCAGGCATGCGCTGCCCTGGTAGATACGCTGAGTAAGCCAATTGTCCTGCAGCCGCTGAGCAAATTCCCATTGGTCCGCGATCTGATGGTTGACCGGCAAAAAATGTTTGAGAATTTGAAAAAGATCAAAGCGTGGGTTCCCATAGACGGAACTTATTACATGGGCCCTGGCCCTAAAGTTGCTCCCAGCGTTCAGGATGAACGTTACCTTATTTCATGCTGTATGACTTGCGGATGCTGCATGGAGGCCTGCCCTTACGTCAATCCCAAGACAAATTATATGGGGCCGACATGCATGGGACAGGTAAAGTTATTCAATGCCCATCCAACAGGAGCTATGTATAAAGACGAACGCTTGGACGCCATAGCAGGTGATGGTGGAATTGCAGATTGCGGTAATGCACAAAACTGCGAAAGAGTCTGCCCCAAGGAAATTCCGCTGGTTTCAATAATTGCCGAGCTTAACCGTGAGACTGCTTTCCGTGGATTTAACCGTTGGTTAAAAGGCAAGCCCAAAGGCCCCGGCCTAGCGGCTCCAGGCTAGAAAAGCAACTACAAGATGGTTTTTATTAATACAGGGGGACGGTTCTTGTGTTAATACAGGGGGACGGTTCTTGTGTATTCATTAATGAATACACAAGAACCGTCCCCCTGTATTTAGTTATGATGAATTTGCATATTTCTGTTCTTTATGGTATAAAAAAGTAACATTTAACCAAGGAGGCTTTTTTAATGAATTGCCCAAACTGCCAGCAAAACCTTCAAAATGATTTCAGATTCTGTCCTTACTGCGGTTCCGAAGTTAACAGGGGTCTTTTTTGCCCCTCGTGTGGGAACAAAGTGGAACAAAATTGGGTTTCCTGTCCCCAGTGCGGCACAGCTTTGAAGGGAATAACTTCCAGTCAAGCTCCTCAGCAGCAAATTCCGAGGCCGGAGCACCAGCCCTACGGATATCGTCACAGCAGTTCCGGAGGAAAACACCGCCGCAAGAAAGGCTTTCTGGGAGGACTGTTCTCCTCCTGAAAGGAACATTCTCACCACGGATATTGCTTTAAGTCATATCTTGGCCGAGGGAGTTATGGAGCCGTTCTAAAAGTCGAGAAAAATGGCCGGTTGTATGCTTTAAAGGCTTTGTTTAACAATGCTGAAGAGAGTCCTGATTTTCCGCCGTACTTTCACTTGGAAAAAGAAATCCTGGAACGTATAACCTGCAGAGGAACGCCGAGGTTTGTTGAAAGCTTTTCCCTGGAGGATGTATACTGTATAGTTCAGGAATATATACCCGGGTGGCCTTTAAGTTACTCTATTGATACAGGCTGCCGTTTTAGCGAACAAGAAGTCAGGGACATATTAATAAAGCTTTTCGCTATTCTCACTGAACTGCATTGCCCTTTAGTAAAAGAAAATGCAGTTATCCATCGCGATATTCGTTTGTCAAATCTTTTGCTAAATAAGGGAAAACTATATTTAGTTGATTTTGGTCTGGCAAGATTTCTTGATCCGCTTCAGTTTCCTCTTTGTCATGACCCAGTGGAAATCACTTCTACAGAAAAAGCGCTGAAATATGTCCGTCCTTTTCATAGTGTTAGAATGAAAGGGCAGAATATTCCCGGATATGAAACATACTCCCTGCTGCGCGGGGAAATCAGCCCCCGCAGCGATTTGTTCGGGGCAGGGGTTGTTGCAGTAGATCTTTTTATAAACCATGTTGAGGATGAGACACAATTTGAGTTGCCATGGGAGAAAGTTCTTAATTTGTCAGATTCATTTATTTCACTTATAAAAAGATTACTTAGCCGGAGTGACGGATTTGAAACTTCAATAGAAGCTTTGGAATGTCTGGAATCCCTGCCCGGACAAAAACATACATTCTTTAATATAATTGCGGACAACATTCCACCCATAAAATAAAATTTTGGAGGAGAAAATAACCCTCCAAATGTCTTTCCGGAAAAACAATATCACAATAATTTCAGTTTTTACGGGGGACATTTACCGCAGACTGATCTAAACAAAACCGTACTGAGGTAACGGTCACCCCGGTCAGGCAGCAGGGCGACAATTGTCCCGGAATCCATTTCTGCCGCCAGGCGACGCGCCCCCGCCACAGCAGCGCCGCTGGACATACCTGCGAAAATACCTTCTTCCAGAGCCAGTCTTCTGGTTGTTTCGAACGCTTCTTCATCTTCAACGACAATTATCTGGTCCAGCATTGCAGGATCGTAGATAGCAGGAACAATAGATTCTGTCATGTTTTTAAGCCCTTGTATCGTATGCCCTACTGTCGGTTCTATCCCGGCAATCTTTACTCCGGGTTTCTTTTCCTTTAGGTACTGGCTTATACCCATCAGTGTACCGGTTGTCCCCATTCCAGCCACAAATACATCAACTTCTCCATTTGTCTGAGAGAAGATTTCCGGTCCGGTTGTCTCGTAATGAGCAAGAATGTTATTTGCGTTTACAAATTGATTCGGCATGTAGTATAATTCCGGTTCGTTTTTCATGATTTCATGGGCTTTCCGGATGGCCCCGTCTGTCGCCTCACATGCGTTAGTAAGGATAGCTTCCGCACCGTGGGCCTCCAGGATATGCCTTCTTTCTATACTGACGCATTCAGGCATAATTAATTTTACTTTGTATCCCCTTGCCGCCCCGATCATTGCCAGCGCTATGCCTGTATTGCCGGAGGTAGGCTCCAAGATAACCCTGTCATGTGTTAATTCACCCGACTCTTCCGCTTTTTTAATCATGTAGTAAGCCGGCCTGTCCTTAACTGATCCACCCGGATTATTACCTTCAAGCTTGGCCAAAATTCTTACTCGGGGATTGCTGTTTAAGTTTTTTAAAGCTACAAGCGGGGTGTTGCCGATAGCTGACAAAACACTCATTATAGTTCTCACTCCTATATTTCTAAATTGCAAATCAGGTTTCTAAACAGACATAACTCGTCATAAATACCCCGGGTAACTAGAAAACGCTCTTTAACGCCTTCTCTTCCTCTTTTTCCCATTTCTCTGGCAGACATGGGATGCTCCAGGAGGTAAATTATTCTTTCAATCATTTCAGGTATACCCTTTTCACCGGGAGTTATCAAAAAGCCATTATAACCGTCTATAATCTGTGCCGGTATGCCTCCTGTATTACCGCCGATTACCGGTTTCTCCTTCCACATTCCTTCACTTACCGTAAGCCCGAAACCTTCTTTGACGGAGGGCTGCAGAATAATAGTAGACGCCCTCTGAAAGGCATTGATTTCTATATGACTGTCCGGAGGGAGATTCAGCAGCATAACATCCGGTATGTTTTTTGACTTATCGGCTAATTCATCGAAGATCCTGATATTTTCGGGGTCGTCGTAAGCTGTTCCTCCCGCCAGTAACAGCTGACAGGGAATTATTTTGCGTATCTTTTTAAAAGCCTCTATGGCTGCCAGATGTCCCTTAAAAGGATCAAAACGGGAGACCAGCGTAAGGAGGGGTTTCTTTTTCGGATCTTCGATTCTAAATTTATCAAGCACAGCTTGTATCTCTTGTTTCGTCAATTCTTTATTTTTGTCTGAAAGGGGATCAATATACGGCAGAATAAGAATTGACGGTACTTTCCACGGCGGAAGGAACTGAGGTGAAGAAAAGATTGTTGCGTCATAGGACTCGATCAGGGTCCTTAAAAACTCCGTTACAAAAAAATCTTTTGGCAGGAGCTGAATATGACACCGCCAGATCCATTTCTGTTTTTTCCTTATTGCAGTGTCGAGGAATTTTATCATTCCGGCCGGTTGTGGATCGTGGATAAGGATTATATCCGCGTCCTGGTCAATTAATTTAAAGTTGGCCTTGTTTGTATCCCAATATACTTTCGTTCCGACAAGATCCGGAATTCCCATCTTGCCCTGGATAAAATTATGGATCGTTTTCGTATAGTTAAAGAAATCTATATTTCCCGTAATAACTTCCCAGTTCATGTCAAGCCCCAGGACACGTTCAAGGGGAATTATTGAATGCAGCATCTCAGCAACGCCGCCGCCGAACCGCGCCGAATTGATCTGCTGTACTTTCAGCCCTTTAACTTCGTTTCCCAGCTTGATTAGTTCCTCTATGATTTGCGGGCCGACAATTTCAGCGTATTGATCAAGTGTTTTTGCAGGAGGAATGCCTTTCTCTGTTTTTAAAACTGCCTGGTCTTCTTTTTCCTGGAGATTTGTTTCCAATGTGATAACCGCCTCTCCTTCTCATTTTTGAATCATTATATTATTTTTTAGCTTATTCTATATTTGAAGCCATGTTTCTTTCTATTTTAAACAGAGTTGTTGTTGTTGTAAATGGGTGTAGATTAGATTGTTGCCTTTTGTAATTCCAGGGTGATATAATACCCAATGCATATTTTTTTCAAGGAGGCAAATATAAAAATGCGCTTAACCGTTCTCGGATGTTGGGCTCCATACGCACCTGTGGACGGCGCCTGTTCCGGCTACCTGCTGCAGGACGGCGGCGCCAACATTCTACTTGATTTGGGACATGGCGCATTCAGCCGTTTAGGACATTTCATACATCATGCAGATATAAAGGCGGCTGTCATAACCCACCTGCATCCCGATCACTACGTTGATTTGCACTGCCTGCGGCATGCCACTAGAGGCGCTCTAAGAGACGGTCTGAGAAGGAATCACATACAACTGTTTTTACCCTCGGAACCACACCATATTTTCAAGGAACTTCAATCCTGCTCGGATGCCTTTGAGGTAACGCCTATTGAAGACCTGCCGGTTGAAAAGCTGTCTTCCGGCGCCAGTGTGCGGCAGGCTAAGATCGGCGCAGTGAATATTTCTTTTCTTCCAGTGCATCATTCAACCATGAGCGCCTACGCCTTGGGAATAGAAGGCTCCGGTTATCTGGTTTATTCCGGGGACGCAATACCCGGCAAAGAGTTAACCGAGCTTGCTGAAAAAGCCGGTATCTTCCTTTGTGAGGCAAGCGGACTGGATAAAGACCTGGAGGCTTTCAAAGAGCTGCATTTTACTGCGCGGCAGGCCGGGGAACTGGCTGCGCGGGCTAAAGTCAAGGAACTTATTATAACTCACTTTTACCCTGAATATGATCTTGAGCAGCTACGCTCCCAGGCCCAGGAAGGATATGGCCGTCCGGTAGTTCTTGCGCAGGAAGGAGACACTTACTTCTTATATTAAAAGGATAATGATATGAAACTAATTCTGGCAACCCGCAACCAGGGAAAAACTAAAGAACTAATTTCTTTGCTGAGCCCACTTGATCTTGAGGTGGTTTCCCTGTCTTTATATCCCGAATTGCCCGAGATCATTGAGGATGGATCTACATTTACTGAGAATGCCTTAAAGAAGGCTAAAACTGTCGCTCTGGCAACCGGCTGCCTGGCAATGGGCGACGATTCGGGATTAGAGGTAGATTATTTGAACGGCGCCCCGGGAATATTTTCAGCGCGTTTCGCGGGCGAAAAAAGCGATGATCTTGCTAACAACACGAAACTTCTAAAATTATTGAAGAACGTACCCTGGGAACAACGTAAGGCGCGATTTTTTTGTGTTGTGGCAATTGCCACCCCATCCGGAAGGATTTTTACCGCCGAAGGCAGCTGCCATGGGTTAATCGCTTTTGAACAAAAAGGCGCCGGAGGATTCGGTTATGATCCTCTTTTTTATGTACCCGAATTTGAGAAGACTTTTGCCGAACTCGAACCTGATGTAAAAAATAAAATCAGCCACCGGGCGCGTGCTCTTGCCGGTACATATAAGATACTGCTGGAAATAATTCAAAATAAATTAATCTTTTAAACTCAAATCTTTAACTAAAACGTTTACTGCCTTAACAGTAAGACCTGTCATATCTTCAACGCGTTTCTTGACCGCATACTGCACTTTGTGGCTCACAGTTTTTAAGTTATAGCCATGAATTATCGTCGGAAACAGATCCAGAACAACGTCCTGTTCCGATCGTGTAATATGCACTCTGCCTGTTTTCTTAACACCGTCAATTTCTTCGGCTGCCCTGGTAATAATAGATATTAAAGCGCTGTGGGAAACAGAGATTTTACCATAGCCTGTAAAGGAAGGCCGCACAACTGATTGCTCCGACCAGCTTTTTATCTCGGGTGTGCTTTTGCGCTTTAAAAAGACCTGTAAAGGATCAATTAATGTATCCGGAAAAGATTTTTGAACTTCCACAGTAGGAGCAGGAATAACATGTTTGCTGTGCTGCTTGCGAAGCATCCTGGCTTTGCGGATTTCTTTGGGTGACGCCACTTCTTCTATAGAAATAATCCTGCTGAAAGAATCAAGTCTGAGATTGTTTCTTATTCTTTCAGCCATCCGTTTGGATGTTGCCAGAATCAGCACTCTCTGAGGGACAAATTTCAAAATTGCCGATCTGGCCAGTTCCGCCTCGTTTTTGTCAAGAAAAAGCGCAGTCTTTATGGCTCCTATCCGGGTAGGCTGCTTTTTTGCGGATGAACCCGCGAGTATTTGAGTTCCTTTGATGACCAGGCCGTCATCAATAATCAGATCTGCATCCAACTCGTGAGCAAGCGCTATTGCACGGTGGCTTTTTCCAGTTCCGCTGGGGCCTGTTAACGCAAAAACCTCCACTTTGTACCCCTTTACAATTTATTTCCGGCCAGTTTAAGCACCATCTCTTCATCAGGATTTGCATTTATCGTTCGCTGGCCGGTATAAGTGACAAAACCCGGCTTTGCGCCAGGCGGTTTATGTACATTCTTACGAAATGTATAATCCACGGGAACATTTTTATTCTGTCTGGCCTTGCTGAAATGCGCCGCCAGGCAGGCAGCTTCCAGTAAGACACCCGCAGGTGTTTCAGACAAACTCTTTTCCGTTTTGATTATTACATGCGCTCCCGGATAATCCTTTACATGAAGCCAGATATCATTATCCTTAGCCAGATGTGTGACCAGGTAATCATTTTGGCGGTTGGTCTTACCGACTAGCGCCGTAAAGCCTTCGGATAATTTGAAAACCAGCGGCTGAGGCGTTTTATGAACTGTTTTCACCTTACGAGGACCGGAATTATCTTTAAGATACCCCTGCTTGTTTAATTCTTCTTTTATTTCGGATATTTCCTGATCAACGGATGCCATATTCAGGTTTGTTTCGACGCAGGCAAGATAATTAAGTTCTTTTAAGGTTTGTTCTTCTATCCTGGCGGCTGTTTTGGAAGCTCTCTTGGCTTTGGCATATTTCTTAAAATAAGCCTGGGCATTTTCAACGGGTCCCAATTCAGGATTTAGATTAATATCTGCTTTTGAACCGGACACATCATAAAAGTTATCAAGACTAACTCTTACAGATCCTCTGCTTATTTGATGAATGTTGGCCATAATCAATTCCCCTGATATCCTCAGCTGCTCAGTTTTTTCTTCCTTTCCCAGGTATTCGCGCTGGAATTCCAGCTTCTTAGAAAGGTTCACGGTCTGTTTGAGCACTGTTTTAAGAAGAAAGCTTCTTTCCTTCCCGCGCCGCAAATCGTCTTCCTTAAGGCTATAAAACTGTTCAACGTTATCGTTCATCGAACCTTTTTTTCTCAATTGATCTCCGTAACAAGTCAGGTCAAACGCGCTGAATTCTACCGGTTCCCCCTGCCTGTTTAAAACAAGTGTCGGTTGAAATAGATTCTGTCTTGCCTGAATTATTATCTCCTGAAGAACTGCCCATATTTTATTAAGCTCGTACTCTCCGCACTCGTTTAAAGTAAGTTCCGCAGGAAGCCCTGTACGGTAAAGTATTTCTTTGGCTAAAGGAGTGCTGAATCCCTCCAGGCAGTTTTGCAGGCATTTAACTATGAGATCGTCTAAAGGCCTTTTCATCAAAGATTCGAACAGGTCTTTCTCCGTCATATTCAACGTGTCCAGCTTTTCCTGTGCCGGTGGTGGTATGTATATGCGCCCCGGCAGCACTTCCCTGTGCCGGCTTAATACATGGGAGTATTTTTTAATGGCGTCGGTTATTTTTCTGCTTTGAACATCGACAAGAATAATATTGCTGTGTTTTCCCATAATTTCGCAGATCAGGTGTTTTGTCACTGCCTGGCCTATTTCGTTTTGCGCTTCTATTTCAAGAGAGATAATACGTTCCAGGCCGGGTTGAATTATACTCTTTATACGGCCGCCTTCCAAATGCTTTCTAAGGACCATGCAGAAAGAGGGTGGGGAAGCCGGGTTCTCCTTTGGCTGCTTAAACAGGTGTATACGCGCAAAAGAAGGATGTGCGCAAAGCAACAGACGCATCTTTTCCTTTGTGCGATGCAAATTTAAAGCTACAGTGTCCTTGGAAGGCTGATAGACCCGATCAACCCTGCTCCCAATTATTTTATCTTCCAGTTCATGGCGTACTGCGGCAAGCACAAAACCGTCGAATGGCATATTTAGTCTCCCTGCCGGTTTCCTGATTGGTATTATTATACCACAACTTACATTGGCGTTGACTTCTTCCGGGTTTTGTGTGAAAATTACATTGTTGACTTTTTAACGGGGCGTAGCTCAGTTTGGCTAGAGCGCACGGTTCGGGACCGTGAGGTCCGCAGGTTCAAGTCCTGTCGCCCCGACCATGGAAATAGCGGTTCTACACCATAACGACAATATAACGTTTTAAAAAATAAACCGGGGCAATGTACCCTGGTCTTATTTTTTATGATTGTCTTTTCTTTCAATATGTGATCCTATCAGAATTGGCTTTTGGAATACCGCACCGTCACGATGACGACCTGTTTCCTAGCCACCGGCGTATTTATCCAAAGTGCCGTCTCCTTAATGTGGAGAGAGCTTTCCTCGCATCCAACAACTGGCTGCCAGATGCATACTCGGCCTCGGCTTCCATGATGGCGGCGTCAAGTTCCCGTTCTTCCAGCATGGCTTCGTAAGTTTCAATGCTCATAACTACCAGATCACCATAGCCGTTTTTTGTAATGAAAATTGGCTCTTTCTTGGCGTGGCAGATGTCGGAAATTTCGTTGGTATTTCTCAAATCCGTAATCGGTCTGATCTGCGGCATGACTGCGCCTCCTCTATTGTACATAATTATAGCATTATTCTGCCCAAAACACAAGGTCTAAATGTTAGTTTCTACTTGATGGCTTCTTCCGATGAATTGGCGAACAAGATACGCAGATAATCGCGTCTGCCGTATAATATGCGGTCTATGTTGACCTCCTCGCCCTTGACGCGGTAAAAGGCAAGGTAGTTTCCGCATACAAGAAAACGGTAATCGCCTTCAACCTCTATGACTGAGCACAGAGGCGCCCCCATTTCTGAAAACTTTCGCAAATTTTCTATATTATCCAATATGCCATCCACCGTGTTTTGGGCAGCGGTGGAATTTTGTAATTCTTCAAAAATACATGCCCATATTTCGTCAAGGTCACTTAAAGCCTCCGGAGAATAATGAAGCTTATTCACTGGTTTTCTCTTTGAAATGTGCTCTCACAGCTTCACGTGAAACCCATCCCTTTTCCTCGCCTGATTTCCGGCCCTTGGCAAGTTCGCCCATCAGCTTGATTGTCGCCTGTATTTTCTCGTACTCTGTAATATCAATAAGCGCATAACGTCCTCTGCCGTTCTTCGTCAAAAAGACTGGCGCGCCCACAGCAACATCCCTCAAAACCTCGTTATAATTTCGCAAATCCGAAACCGGCTTGATGTTTGGCATAAGATCACCTCTTTCCTTGTTGATACTATTATGCGCTAATTATTCGTAAATTACAACAGCAAAAACAACAGCATTTAACGGGCGTTGAAAATTTTTCATAGAGTGCGCCCCGCTGATGAAATATCTACTTTTGCTGAAATGAAATCACCGTCCCTCTGGTTATTTCACCTTTTGAATTTGTGTTCTTGGAGCTTTATTTTAGCTGCTTCTTAAAAGAGTGTTTCTTGTAAAATTCAAAGGTATCTTTCATGCCTTTTGCAAAGGGAGTGTACTTAAAATTTAAAGTCCTTGTGATCAGTGAGCCGGAATAGAGTTCATGCTGTTCTAATGGAAAGGGCAGAGGGATATTCTTTTGCTCAATTTCCTCACAGCTGTATTCCCTGGTTCGGATTCTTTCGCCGCTGATTTCTTCAAATACATTGATTAACTTTTGATATGAGATCATTTCCTCCGCGGATAAGTTGTAGGCATTTCCATAGACAGTGCTGTTGCCCAAACAGGAAATGCACAAGTTGGCGATATCCGTAACATAAACAAACTGAAAAAGAGCAATTGAGTTCGACGGCGCCGGCACTTCCTTGTTGCTTAAGATAAGATCAAAAAAATATGATTCTCTCGGGGCATAATTAAAAGGCCCGTAAACGAAAGCAGGCCTTAATACAGTATAATTTATGTTTTCAGTCTCGCAACTCTTAACTAATTCAAGCTCTGCAAGATACTTTTTATAGCCATAATCTCCAAAAGGGCCCGGAATAGATCCTGAAAGCTTGGGTGAGTCTTCGTATTTGGGGTAATCTAGAGATGTTTTATAAACCGCACAGGTACTGAAATAAATATAATGGTTTATCTTGCCGGGCAAATCATTAATCATACTGCTTATTTCGTGAGGAAGATCAGCGCAGAAGTCAACCACCGCATCCCAATCCAAGGGAGGGATAACCTTTTTTATTCTCTCAGATTCATTCCTGTCGCAGATATGTTCTTCGACACCCTGTATCCTTAGCGGCCTGTTGCCCCGGTTCAGGACGTGGATTGTATATTCTTTTCGCCTCGATAGCATTAGGATAAATACCCTTCCTATAAAGTAGCTCCCTCCAATAATCAGGATGTTTTTCATTTTTTACCGATCTCCTTTATAAAATAAACTATCCTGAAAAAAGCTTGTCTTAGGGAGGTCAACTGCCTACGTGCTCAGTTCGCCTCAGGCCGTCGTTGTCACGGTTCGCTCAGGTGCTCGTTATTCCTCAGAATTCCGGCGGTGTTTTTGCGATAGACATTTACTTTTTCCTTAATTATAATAGTTAAAAGAAAATTGTGAAAGCAAAAACAGCTTTAAATGACGAATGTTTACAAATATTCAGTCTATGGCTAGGGGGCTGGAAAACGGACAGGAGTATATTGCGCGGGATACTTATCTGGTGGCTGCCGCTTAATATTGCAGCTGCGGCATTACTAATCTTATGGAAACCTTTAATCTGGCATTGTGCGATTGTCCTGCTCATATCCAATATTCTAACAGCTTTAGGGATGGACAGGTTTGTCTACAGGCAGAAACTTCAAAATATCAAGCTAGAGAAAAGCCTTGCCGATCTCACGCTCCAGATTGCCAATGAGACTTTGCCTTTTTTAAGACGGGGTCTTAGTGAAGAAACAGCTGCTAAAACGGCGGCTATAATAAAAGAGATTTCTCAAGTCGCTGCAGTAGCGATCACCGACAGAGAAAAAATACTTGCCTACATCGGTTCGGGAGACGATCACCATAAAGCGGGAGGACCTGTTCTTACAGAAGCCACCAAGGCGGCGCTTTACAGCGGGGAGTTAAAAATATTGAATAACCCATATGATTTGAAATGTCCTTTTCCAAACTGTCCTTTGGAGTCCGCCGTGATCGCTCCTTTGAAATGCAACGGAAAAGTAACCGGGGCATTAAAACTATACCAGTCAAAACCCGGCAAAGTACCGGAAGGAATAGTGAAACTGTCTGTCGGGCTGGCTCATTTATTTGGAATGCAGATGGAATTAGCGGAACTGAACCGGCAGACCCAACTGGTTACCAAGGCGGAACTGGAAGCTCTTCAGGCGCAAATTAACCCGCATTTTCTGTTTAATACTTTAAATACCATTATCATGTTTATCCGGACGAATCCCGAAACAGCCAGACGCCTGTTGATCCGTCTGGCCAGTTTTTTTCGTTATGCGCTTAAAAGAAGAGGACATTTCAACAGCCTGAAAGAAGAAATTGAGTATTTGAATACATATCTTGTTCTGGAAAAAGCGCGTTTTGGTGAGAAGCTGCAAATAATGAAGGATATCGACGATACTCTTTTATCCTGCGAGGTGCCTGTACTTACTATTCAACCGCTGGCCGAAAACGCGATCAAGCACGGTATATTACCCAAGCTAGGCAAAGGAACAGTAAAAATTACCGCCAGCCTCGCTGACGGGGAAATCTTATTTGAGGTAAATGATGACGGTGTGGGAATCCACCCGGAAAGGCTGCCTGAAATTCTTAAACCTGGCGTAGGTTCGGGAAACGGCGTCGGCCTCAGTAATGTAAACGAACGTTTGAAGAGCTTGTTTGGTGAAGATTACGGCTTAAAAATAGAAAGCACACCCGGGATGGGTACATCTGTATTTTTCCGGGTTCCACTGGATCTCAAACATGTGGACGGGGAGGAGAATAGAAATGAAATTGAAAGCTCTGATCGTGGATGACGAATACCCGGCGCGGCAGGAATTACGCTTTGCTTTGAAGAACTTTGACAACATTGAAGTTATCGGCGAGGCCGCCAATGCGCAAGAAGCGCTTGTATTAATAAAAGCGCTGGATTATCAGGTTTTGTTTCTTGATATTTCAATGCCCGGAATGAGCGGTATGGAATTGGGAGCGGCGATTCAGGAACTCCCCTGTAAGCCGTTCGTTATTTTTGTTACCGCCTATGATGAATATGCAGTGAAAGCCTTTGATATCAACGCTGTCGACTATCTTTTGAAGCCTGTGGAAATCAGCCGCTTAAAAAGGGCTATTGACAAAGTCCTGAAATTAATCGGTGATTCCGGAGCAAACCTGGAAAATCAAGAAATCGAGGAAGCGGAAACAACCAGTGTTTACAACCAGGCAGATATTAACCTTGATTTGGAGCAGATTAAAATTGACCGCATTCCTGCTGAAAAGAAAGGAAAAACAGTCCTGGTGCCTGAATCAGATCTCGTTTTTGCCTTTACGGAAAAAGATTACGTTTATTTAAAGATCTTTGATGAAAAACTTTTTGTAAGATTTACTTTAAAGGAACTCGAAAAACGTTTAGATCCGAAAGTATTTTTCAGAACTCACCGGTGTTACCTGGTCAACCTGCATAAAGTAAAAGAAATAGTCCCTTTTTTTAACGGGACATACAACCTCATAGTGGATGATAAAGAAAAAAGCGAAGTCCCTGTAAGCCGCGCACAGGCAAAAAAGCTTAAAAGAATTATCGGTTTCTAAACAAACTTAAGGCGGATTTGCCATTGGTAAAAGGAATCGGCACTGATATAATTGAAATCAAGCGGCTGCGGTTATTGGCCGAAAAATATCCGGGTAAGTTTTTTAATAAAATTTTTACACAGGATGAAGTGGCTTACTGCAGTTTGCGCAAGGATCCCTTTCCATCTTTTGCAGCCCGTTTTGCCGCCAAAGAAGCTGTTTTAAAAGCATTGGGGACAGGCCTGGCCTTTGGTATAGGTTGGCGGGATGTCGAGATAGTAACAGAAAAAGACAATGGGCCAAAAGTATCTTTACATAACAGGGCTGTTGAAATCGCCGGGGAAAAAGGAATCAGTAAAGTACTAATCACCATTTCTCACGATCAGGACAAAGCTTTGGCATTTGCCCTGGCCTTAGGAGGCTAAAAATGAAAGTAGTCAGCGCCGCGGAAATGAGAGAACTGGATCGCACCACTATCGAAGATTACGGGATACCCGGGGTTGTTCTAATGGAGAATGCCGGTTTTCAGGTCATTCAAGTTATCCGGGAGCTGCTTCCTAATATTGAAAACAAGGCTGTTTGCGTATTTTCAGGCAAGGGAAACAATGGCGGGGACGGTTTTGTTGTTGCCCGGCATTTGTATAACTTAAAAGCCAATGTAAAGGTTTTTCTTTTAGCTGAAAAAGAAGAAATCTCCGGTGACGCAAAAACAAATATGTCTATCTGGGAGAATATGGGCCAAAAGATAGAAGTATTAGATCAAAACTTCCGTTTCGATGATTTACATACGGCCCTTACAGGAAGCGATCTCATTATAGACGCTATTTTTGGCACTGGTTTCAAAGGAATTCCGGGCCAGCCCTCTGCTGGTGTAATTGAGCAGATTAACCACAGCGGGAAGCCGGTAGTGGCTGTAGATATACCCTCCGGATTACAGGCGGACAGCGGCCTTATTGAGGGCCTTTGCGTTAAGGCAACCTGTACAGTTACCTTCGGCCTGCCCAAGCTGGGGCTTGTCCAGGAACCTGGCGCAAGCCATACTGGAAAACTTCATGTGGCTGACATTTCCATACCGGCGTATCTTTATAATAACGAATCCTTAAAGAGACAGTTGTTAACCAGGGATTTGGTCCGCGGTTGGCTTCAGCCGCGTCAGCCCGCCTCCAACAAAGGTGATTATGGGAGGGTACTAATTGTAGCCGGGTCAAGAGGCATGACCGGCGCCGCCTGTCTGGCCGCAATGAGCGCAGCCCGGGCGGGTGCGGGACTGGTAACTCTGGCGGTTCCTTCCGGTGTGCAAAAGCTTGCCGCTTCAAAACTGACTGAAATCATGACTGTCGCCTTGCCGGAGAGTTCCGAACAGACAATTGGAAGCGAAGCTTTGGATGAAGTTTTTACTCTTGCGCAGCGCTTTGATGTTGTCGCAATCGGACCCGGTATCACCACACATCCGGAGACAGCTTCTTTTATAAAAAGAATTTTACCTATGTTAAAAATACCTTGTGTGTTGGATGCGGATGGTTTAAACTGCCTTGCCGGTCACACGGAGGTATTCAAACTAACGTCAGCGCCAATTGTCTTAACCCCTCACCCGGGTGAGATGGGCAGGCTGACAGGCAATACTACAGCCGAAATCCAGCAGCGGCGTTTAGAGATAACGGAAAAAGCGGCTAAAGACTGGGGAGTCGTTTTATTATTGAAGGGCGCTTCGACTATAGTGGCGGCTCCCGATTCCAGGGCTTATATCAATACAACAGGAAATCCCGGCATGGCTACAGGCGGCGCGGGAGATGTTCTTACCGGAATCATTGCCGGGTTGATCGCCCAGGGGTTAAACCCGTTTGACGCAGCAGGGGCAGGGGCTTATCTTCACGGTTTGGCCGGTGATCTTGCGGTCAGGCGGAAAGGCTGCCGCGGCCTTGTAGCCGGTGATATTCTGGACTTTTTACCGGATGCTATTTTAGAAACTGAAAGCAATTAACGGCAGGTGACTGATCCTGAAAGTCCCGGTTTGGGCTGAAATAGATCTTTGCGCTATCGCACAGAATATGCGGGAAATACGTAAAATTGTTTCCCCAAAATCGGAAATTATGGCCGTAGTAAAAGCAAACGCATATGGACACGGCGCTTTGGAATCGGCAAAAGTTGTTCTGGCTAACGGAGCAAAAAGCCTGGCCGTTGCCAGAGTTGAAGAAGCAAAAGAGTTAAGAAAAGCGGGGATTGAAGCCCCGGTTTTGCTTCTTGGGTATACACCCGGCGCCCAATTTAAAGAGGTACTGGATTTAAATCTGATCCAGACGGTATACAGCCTGGAGATGGCTGAAGCGTTGAACAGTATTGCGGAACGCTCAGGCAGGCAGGCTAAAGTTCATATTAAAATTGATACCGGCATGGGCCGTCTGGGTCTAACGCCGGGAAAATCAGCCCTTGAAGATGTCCTTAAAGCCGCAAGGCTTCCTCATCTAATTCCGGAAGGAATCTTTACGCATTTTGCCGCAGCTGACAGCGCGGATAAAACATTCGCGCTTGCGCAGCTCGAGCTGTTCAATTCTTTTCTGGAAGCACTCCGCAAAGCGGGGCTGGAGTTTCCTCTCCGGCATTGCGCCAACAGCGCCGCTCTGCTTGATCTCCCGCAGACTTGTTTAAACCTGGTCAGACCCGGTATTATCATTTACGGTTTGTATCCTTCCAACGAAATCCGGAACTCACTAAATCTAAAACCTGCTATGTCTTTTAAGACACGAATAGCACAAATTAAGAAAGTACCCGCAGGATTTAAAGTAAGCTATGGATCCACTTACCAAACTTCACATCCGACTGTCATCGCCGTGATCTCGGCGGGTTACGCAGACGGCTACAGCAGGCTTTTATCTTCCAGGGGAATTGTGCTTGTCAATGGACAAAGGGCGAGAGTTGTCGGCCGTGTTTGTATGGACCAATGCATGGTTGATGTCGGGCATATCAATGATGTGTATCCCGGTGATGAGGTAGTTCTCTTTGGATCCGGCGGGGGAGAAACCATTCCTGTTGAAGAAATTGCGAAATTAACCGGAACGATTAGTTATGAAATAGTCTGCATGGTCAACAGCCGCGTGCCGAGATATTATTTAAACCAGAAAGGACAATAGAAAAATATTGGCTGCGAAAGAAGGAATTATTTGTTGGATGACGAAAATAGTGGTAAGTAGGTTTTAATTTTTAGAATACACGGAATGTGAAGAAAAGTCCGGGTTCAGATACAAATATAGGAACTGGAAAGATATACATGCCTGCAATATTGACAAGAGAATTGACCGCCTTACTTATACAGGATTTTCCTGAAAGTATAGTCTGTGTGATGGTTGTTTTTAGTTTCCTCTGCTTGAGATTTGATTTTAAAAAGATAACCGCAATCGCCGTACTTCAGACTGTAACCAATTTAGTGCGCTTGTTGCCCATTGCCTTTGGTGTTCATACGGTAGTTCTTGTCATTTCCCTGGCTGTATATGTGCACTTGATCACAAAGATTCGCTTGAGCAGGGTTTTCCTGACGGTAATTGGGACCTTTGTAATTTGTGGTTTGGTGGAAATGATTTATATGATGCCGTTATTAAATTTAACAGGCAGGACCTATGAAGAATTTTTTGCCAACCCTGTACTCAGGGAACTATACAGCCTTCCCTACGAGTTGGTTTTGCTGGCTGTCGCTCTGGGTAAAAATTATTACAACCGCCGGCGGGGAAAAATTTCAGCTTAAGGGAGTGCATTTAATTTTTGTTTAAAGTAGACCTCCCCAAATCTGCGGCAGGTTTTTTAAAGGACAGGCTGGGTTTAAACAGGGATGAAGAAGAAGTCGCTGCTTACAGCCTGGAGATGATTATCTACGGCGGCGCAGGTGTTCTTCTGGTGTGCATTGCAGGATGGCTGCTTAAATGTCTGGTTGTTACCTTAATAGTTTTAACTGTGGGAATGTTGCTGCGCTCTTTCGCCGGCGGCGCTCACAGCTCTTCTCCTTATGTTTGTATTTTGGTCAGTATAATGGTGGTTTCGATTTTTGGCAAGCTGGCCGTTATAGCAGCGCCTTATTTTTCATATTCTGCGCTGGTTTTGGTAATCGCCGGCGGTTTTATAGTATCTCTGGCCGCAGTATGGCGGTTGGCCCCGGTGGAGTCGCCTAAAAAGCCCATTTCTTCTGAGAAACAAAGGCGGCAATTGCGTTTGTTCTCAATAGTTTTTGTCTTCTTGGCGGTTTCTGCTCAGGTGTCTTTTCTTTTATTGAGTCCGCTTTCCCTGGCTACAGTGATAATTCTGGCCATAGAAGCGGGACTTTTATGGCAAATCTTTTCCATGACTCAAGCAGGCCACCGTCTTATAGCAACAGTAGACAGTCTATTTTAAGCGAAAGGAGGTGTAAAAAAATGAAAAAGTTTTCCTACTTTGTCTTTTCGTCCTTTTTCAGTGTTCTGGTCCTTCTGGCTGCGTTTAGTGTTAGGCCTACCTGTATGATAATGTGTTATCAGCCCGAACTTCCAAAAAGCTTAAGAAAATAATGACACGCGCCAATTAAGGGGGGATACCCCCACTTTTTTTATGCGGAGACAGGTGACATCAAATGGCGGAAAAAATACACCCGCTGGCGAAAAGAAAAGAAGAGCTTGCTGAACATATCCTTGTCTCCCATATTATCTGCGTACTCGTTGTCTTTCTGGCCATCATGGCGCTGAATGTTAGCTTTAAGCTCGGTCAGGTATATCTTACTGCACTTTATTATTATACCGGTGTAGTTTTATTCTTATTGGTTGTCGTTATACCATATTTATCGAAAAAGTTCAGCTCACAGCCTTGGACAGGCGAAGCCCTTTTACTGGTCATTTTATTTCCCTTGATTTTGGCACTAATTTATCTGACAAAGGGCTTTGACGGTTCCAAGGTGCTTCTTTTTGTCCCGGTGGTTATTGCAGCCAGCAGCTATGGTAAGACCATAGGTGTCCTAAGCGCATTAATAGCCAGTACAGCAATCTTTGTCCTCGACCTGAGACAGTTTTTTATTCATACTGTTTCTCCTGCTTTTCAGATCGATTTAATTTATACGGGTATATTGTTTACCATAGCATGGTTGATTGGCGGGCTTACGGACATTGAAAGGCGGACACAGGTTCAGCTTCTCTCACTCGCCAATACTGACACCCTCACCGGATTTACCAACCACCGGCATTTTTATGAAAAGCTGACTGAAGAGTTGGAAATTGCACGGGGCAGGTCTAAACCTGTATCCCTGATTATGATTGATATAAATTATTTTAAATTTTTCAATGACATCTACGGTTACCAAAAAGGAGATCTGGTTATTGTAGAAATTGGCAGGATCCTGGAAGGTCTGATATCTCCGCCTTCTTTTGTGGCCCGCTATGGAGGGGATGAGTTTGCCGTAGTAATGCCGGGTATCAATAGATTGGAGGCCTTGCAGAAAGCAGGCGAAATTGAAGAGAAAATAAAAAAATATTCTATTGAAGGCGATCACACCCAACCGGGAGGAAAAATAACCGTCTCTTTGGGCTTGGCCTGTTTCCCCGAGGACGGAGAAAAGCCCAGGGATTTAGTCAAATCCGCAGACGACGCCTGCTACCAGTCCAAACACAGCCGCAGCCGGATCTGCTTTTCCGTCATCGACCAGTTATATTCCCTCAGCCAGTCGGAAAAGGATTTGTTTGACTGTTTTAAAGCTCTCTTAACAATTATCAACGTCAAGGACAGGTATACATTTGCCCATTCGGAAAGAGTAATGTCCTATGCTGTGGCAGTCGCTGAAAGAATAGACCTTCCTGAAGAGCAGAAAACGGAGCTCAAGTACGGAGCTTACCTTCATGATATAGGCAAGGTTGATATAGAGGCCGATATTTTAAATAAGAATGGTCCCCTGATGTTTGAAGAATGGGAAATTACCAAACAGCATCCGGTCTGGGGAAGCGATATTGTCAGGCCTTTATTGTCACTGGAGGGCCTGGTGTCATTGGTCAGACATCATCATGAAAATTACGACGGCACCGGCTACCCTGATGGTCTGATCGGTCAAAACATTCCTCTCTCCGCCAGGATAATGCGAATCGCAGACAGTTTTGACGCGATGACAACAGACAGGCCATACCGCAAGGGTATGACACATGAGGAAGCTTTTGAAGAGCTTAGAAAATATTCGGGCAAAATGTATGATCCTGCGCTGGTGGAAGCTTTTATAAACACAATAATATAAAAAATTGCGCGGAGCGCTTTTCTGGAACATTTTTACGGCCGGTTGGAAAGCCGGTATTTTTTATGTATAATATATGTTCTGATAATACACGTTTAATACATGTTGTGAGAGGAGTAATATTTGTGGAACGTATCTGGGCGCCGTGGAGGACTGTCTATGTAGGCGGCAAACAAAATGAAGGCTGCATTTTTTGCGAAAAGATACAGTCCGACCACTCACATGATGAAAAGAACTACCTGTTATTAAGAAGCGATCAGGTGTTTACCTTGCTGAACCTATACCCATACAGCAACGGACACATTATGGTCGCTCCTGTAAAACATGTGGGAGACATTGCCGGATTAACAGAGAATGAATTTCTCCAAATAGGCAAAGTAACAAAATATATGGCCGGGCTGTTGAAAGAAGTCTTTAAACCCGACGGCTTTAATATAGGAGCCAATTTGGGAAAAGTAGCCGGAGCAGGCATACCAGGTCATATTCACGTCCACATTGTGCCGCGCTGGAACGGCGACACGAACTTCATGAGTGTTGTAGGAGATGTCAGGGTTATCTCTGAAGCGCTTGACACAACATACAAAAAACTCAGAGCAGCAATGGAAGTTATCAAATTCCCAGGATAAAAAATGATTAAAAACTGATAGCTTGGACAGTCTTGTTGGAGAATTATAAAGGTGCTATAATGTTCCAGAGCAAGATTGATTAAGAACATCAAGGGGGATTTTTTGTGGATAGACCCGCTTTTGACAGTACCGGAAGTTACCTGGTCTCAACCGACCTGCGCAATACTGTAAACATTGCTGTTGCCCTGGGAAGACCGCTTTTGATTAAAGGTGAGCCGGGAACCGGCAAGACCATGCTGGCTAAGGCTATCGCCGAGTCTTTGGCTCTTGATTTTATTATCTGGAATATTAAATCAACCACCAAAGCCCAGGAAGGACTCTACGTTTATGACACAGTCCAGCGATTGTATGACGGTCAATTTGGCGACCATGACGTTTCAGAAATAAAACAGTATATTAAACTTGGCAAGCTGGGTGAGTCTTTTAATGTAGATAAACGCGTCGTGCTTCTGATTGATGAAATTGACAAGGCAGACCTCGAGTTCCCCAATGACCTTTTATGGGAACTTGATATTATGAATTTCTATATTCCGGAAACCAAAGAGACTATCACCGCCAAACACAGGCCAATTGTAGTAATCACCAGCAACGCCGAAAAAGAACTGCCTGACGCATTTCTTAGGCGCTGTGTTTTTCATTACATTGATTTTCCTAATGAAGATATGATGCTGAAAATAATCAAGGTGCATTACCCCGATATGGAAAAAACGCTGCTTGATGAAGCATTAAACGCTTTTTACTGGATTAGAGGTATAAATGGCCTTCAGAAAAAACCCAGCACCAGCGAACTCTTAGACTGGGTTCAGGCTCTTGTGGTAGGCGGGATAAGTTACAATCGAATCTGTTCCGACCTGCCCTTTTTAGGTGTCCTGTTAAAGAAGAATCAGGATTTTGAAGTTGTCCTCCGACGCCTGCAGGCGGGAGGCGTTCAAAAGAAAACGTCTTCAACCAGCAACCGCCGCGGTTATTGAGGTACAGATTATGTTTACCGGACTTTTTTATACCCTGCGTGAAGAAGGAGTCCCTGTTTCCCTGACCGAATGGATGACTTTGATGGAAGCCTTACACAAAGGATTGTCCGGCGCCAGCCTGAACGGTTTCTATTACCTGGCGCGTTCGCTGCTGGTTAAAAGCGAAACGTATTTTGACCGTTTTGACCTTGCTTTCTACCGTTTTTTTCAGGATATTGAAACCTCACCGGAACTTGCTGAAAGGGTTATGAAATGGCTTGAAAAATCGCTGCCGCCAAAGCAAATTGATCAGAACGAGCGTAAGCCTTTCAGCCCGTGGGATTTGGAAGAACTGCGCAAAGCGCTTGAAGAACGGTTGAACCAGCAGACGGAACAACATCATGGAGGAGGGCGCTGGATTGGAACCGGAGGCACTTCTCCTTTTGGACATTCGGGATACAACCCGGCCGGTATACGAATCGGGGGGGAATCAGTAAATCACTCCGCGGTAAAAGTTGCAGCCCAGAGGCGCTACCGTGATTTTCGCACAGATGATACCCTTACTACACGCCAGTTTGAAGTAGCCCTGCGCAAGCTGCGCGAACTGAGCTACAACGAAGAAGGGCCAAAGGAAGAACTTGACCTGGAAGGCACCATTGACGCTACCTGTAAAAAGGCAGGAAACCTGGAACTGGTCTGGGAAAGGCCAAGAAAAAACATTATTAAACTTGTCCTGCTGATGGACGCCGGCGGTTCCATGCACCCTTATTCCAGGTTGTGCAGCCAGCTTTTTAACGCCGCAAGCAAAATCAATCATTTCAAGGACACCAGATATTACTTTTTTCATAATTGTGTTTATGACCGCCTATACCTTGATCCTTACTGTATGAAGAAAAACTCTCTTTCTACAACAGAGGTTTTAAATAACCTCGGCCGTGATTACCGGTTAATCATAGTCGGGGACGCAAGTATGTCGCCCGGTGAGTTGATGATGCCCGGCGGCATTATCAGTTGGGAGGAGTACAACGAGGAACCGGGCATTACCTGGCTGCAAAGGTTGTTTTCTTACTTCAAATTTTCAGTCTGGTTAAATCCTATCCCAGGTAAATACTGGCAAGCATTTTATGGCTCCGAGTCGATAAGCTTGATCAGGAGAGTTTTCCCCATGTTTGAGCTGACAGTGGACGGTTTGGAACAGGCTGTCAAAGGTCTGAAAGCTAAGATTTAACCAGGAGCAACGGGGAAATCTGGTGGAGAATTTTTGGATATTGTAATTGCCGAAAAATTGCTTAAACAATATAATGGATTTACAGCAGTGCGAGAAGTAAACTTTACAATCAGGGACAGAGAGTGTTTTGGATTCTTAGGGCCCAACGGCGCCGGCAAAACATCCCTGGTTAAAATGATTTATGGCTTCTCGCCGGTAACATTAGGAAAACTGACAGTCTTTGGAATGGATGTAAGGACAGATATCAGAAATATAAAACGTTTTCTGGGTGTTGTCCCTCAAGATAATAACCTGGATCCCGACTTGAAAGTGCTTCAGAATTTACTGGTCTATGCAAGTTATTTTGGAATTAACGATCGTCTGGCCAGGGAAAGGGCAGAAGAACTGCTTGATTTTTTCGGCTTGGAAGAAAAAGCGGGGGAAGTAGTAGAATCCCTTTCCGGCGGCATGAAAAGACGCCTGACGATAGCACGTGCGCTGATCAACAAACCAAACCTCTTAATTCTTGACGAACCGACAACAGGTCTTGATCCGCAGGCCCGCCATCTAGTCTGGCAGCGCTTGCGCCTTCTGAAAGAGCAGGGCGTGACCCTGATCCTAACAACCCATTACATGGAGGAAGCCAGTCAGCTTTGCGACCGTCTGGTAATTATGAATTTGGGGGAAATATTGGTAGAGGGAACCCCTAAAAAATTAGTAGCCGACTATACTGCTGAAACTTCAGGCCAAATTGTTCAAGAGAAAAAAGAACAGCCGGCTACATTAGAAGATGTTTTTCTCAAACTGACCGGCAGAAAACTACAGGATTAACGTGGAAACGTTAAAAAGATTATTACGAATAGATATTTCACCTCTGGTCTGGAAGATTTTTCGCAGGCATTTGATTGTTTTCAGCCGGAGCTGGAAAGTAAATGTTTCTTTTAATTTCTTTGAACCTCTTCTTTACCTTACTGCTTTGGGAATTGGACTGGGCGCATATGTTCAACCAATTGAGGGTGTTCCTTACCTTAACTACCTGGCCCCGGGGTTAGTTGCTTCTTCCGCGGTTTTTGCCACCGCCTATGAGTGTACATACGGTACTTTCATACGTATGGAATTCCAGAAGACATTTCAGGCAATGGTGGCAACTCCGGTAAGCATAGATGACGTAATTGCCGGTGAAATCCTTTACGGGGTTTTTAAAAGTATCTTATACAGTCTGGTCATCCTGGTGGTTATCTTTGCCCTTGGTCTTGTTAAATCACCCTGGGCTTTGTTTATTCCATGTGTGATGTTTGCCGGGGGCGCCTTATTCGCTATTTTGTCGATTATTTGGACAGGGCTTGTACCTAACATCGAAAGCTTTAACTATTATTTCTCACTGGTTATGACTCCGTTGTTTCTTTTTTCCGGCGTTTTTTTTCCACTGACAGGAATGAGCGTAATAGTTCAAAAAATTGTCTGGATTAGCCCGCTATACCACCTTGTCAATCTAACCCGCGGAATGATCCTCGGCAGGGTGGGTATTAGTTTGGTTTGGGATTTTATCTGGATGGCGGCAGCGGTACTTATCCTGCTGCCTGTCCCATTTTTTTTAATGCGCAAGTTAATGATCAGGTAACCACGGGTTAATAAGGAGGTTCGAACAAATGAAGCGGATTGTTGTGGCAGTAGACGGTTCCGAAAGTTCCTTAAGAGCGGTCAGCCATGCTCTACAGTTAAAGAAACTCAGTTCACATGTGCATGTAACTGCACTTTATATTGGCCCGTCATGTTACGATCTTTTTCCTGAGCCCGGAGCTTTTTCGGGGTTTCAACAAAAGGAACTGGACAAGGAAATTGAGTCAAGAGCAAATGAGGTATTTAAAAAAATTGACAAGATCACAGGTCATAAAGGCTCAATTATTGAAAAGGCTATCAGCCGCGGCGATGCGGCTGCCGCAATAAGCAAGTTTGCGGTGGAAGGCGGTTTTGACCTTGTAGTTATAGGATTCCACGGATATGAAGAGGATGAAGGTTCAAAATTCTGGCTTGGCGGAGTTTGCTATAAAGTTTTGCATATGTGCCAGTGTCCTGTAACCGTTATAAAATAAATACCTGTGTATTTTCTTATGCCGTACAAGTTGCCTTCAATCAACCTTTAGATTATAACCGTCCCAAGAGACAACCTGTTCCGCGGGGGAGGAAATTCTGCGGGATAACCGGTTGGAAGAAGGGCTACCACGGATATATTATTTCCCCAGCCGAAAATACTTTTTATATTCCTTTCTTCAAATAGCCTTACCCAGCAGGTACCAAGTCCAAAATCCAAAGCCCTTAACACAATATGCTCTATTGCTATGGCAGTGTTCAGGGCAATTCTAACTCCAATTTCTTCGAAGTTCATTTTGCTTACGTTGTTAATACGATCCAGGACGACCTCGACTACATTTTCATCTACCGCTTTGATCCTCCCAAGGTCCTGTGTTCCGGAAACACTTCCGTCCAGATAACCGTTTATGTCCACGCAACAGACAAATACAACAGGTGCGCCGGCAATAAATGCCTGGTTAAAAGCAGCCTGCGACAATTTCAGCCGCGTCTTTTCATCCTTAACAATCTTGAAACGCCAGGGTTGAGCATTACAGGCCGAGGGCGCCAGTCTGGCTGAATCCAACAACGCGTCAATCTGTTCCCGAGGAACAGGATCGGGCTTGAACTTTCTGATGCTGCGTCTTTGTTCGATTGCTTCCTTGGTCGTGAGCAATTTTACCTTCCCTTTCTTATTTATACAATTGACCATCTTTATTATACATTATTTTTCTATTTCCAACTTAACAAAAAAGCTGGTTTTATTATGCTAGATTAACTTTTATATGTTATTATTGATGCGTTAATGTTCTTTAATTTTATTGGAGGTGATTATTGCCGGATTTTTCCGGTTAAACCAATGGAGAAAACTTTCGTAATGATTAAACCCGAAGGATTACAACGAGGAGTGGCGGGAGAAATAATCGCCAGACTAGAAAATAAAGGTTTGAAAATGGTTGCCATGAAAATGCTTGTTATTTCCGAGGACCTGGCAAAAAGACATTACGGAGAACACATCGGCAAGCCTTTTTTTGAAAACCTGGTCAAATATATAACCTGCGGTCCTGTTATCGCCATGGTACTTGAAGGCAAAAACGCAGTAAGCACTGTACGCGCCATGATGGGGTCCACGGATCCTTTAAAGGCTGAACAGGGAACAATCAGGGCAATTTACGGTATGGATATGGGCAGAAATATTATCCATGGCTCAGATTCACTGGCCAGCGCCGATAGGGAAATCGGCAACTTTTTTAAGACAGAAGAATTAATCGATTACACAAGGAGTATTGAACCCTGGATTTATGAATAGAAACAGATACTTTAAAAAGGAGGATCATAGATTATGATACTGCGCCTGGGTCTGCCTAAAGGCAGCCTCCAGGAAGCTACTTTTATTCTATTCAAGAGAGCGGGATTCAACATCAAGCTTCCCGACCGTTCATACTACCCTGTCATAGATGATCCGGAACTTGAAATAATGCTTATGCGCGCCCAGGAGATCCCCCGTTATGTAAGCGATGGTGTTTTGGACGCCGGCCTAAGCGGCTATGACTGGATAATGGAGAACAGCGCTGATGTAATTGAAGTAGCTGAACTGGTTTACTCAAAAAACACACCTAATCCAATCCGTTTGGCGCTTGCTGTGGCCAAAGACAGTGAAATAAAAGAAATAAAAGACTTACAGGGTAAACGTATCGCCACCGAATTGGTACAGGTGACCAGGCGTTTCCTGTCCGATCATAATGTGCAGGCGACAATAGAATTTTCGTACGGAGCTACAGAAGTAAAAGTGCCTGAATTGGTTGACGCAATAGCTGATATAACGGAAACGGGCAGTTCTCTTCAAGCAAATAACCTTCGTATAATTGCAACGATTCTTCAATCGACCCCTCGCCTGCATGCCAGCAGGATGGCCTGGGATGATCCCTGGAAAAAGGAAAAGCTTCAGAATCTTGCGGTTTTACTGGAAGGCGCCTTAAGAGCTGATGATAAAGTAGGACTAAAAATGAACGTTCCGGGAGAAAAGCTTGATGAAGTCCTAAAGGTTTTGCCATCTATGAGGCATCCGACTGTTTCCAAGTTGGTTAACAGCGACTGGGTGGCGATAGAAGTCGTCCTGAATGAAAAAAAGGTCCGTGAATTGGCGCCGGCATTAAAGAAAATCGGCGCTCATGATATCATTGAATACCCCTTGAACAAAGTAATCCCTTAGCTAAAATAAATAATTTTTTTTATTGCATCACTTAAAGCAAAACAAGGGAATATTAGTAATTGGGGCAGTTTAACAAGGAGGCGCCAAATTGATACCTTTACGCGACAGCCTCAGGGCACGGCACAAACCATACGTAAACTGGCTGCTGATTATTATTAATTTTATAGTTTTTTTCGGCTATCTAGGTTTGTCCCAGAACGGACTGGAAGAACTTTACTTTCGGTATGGGGTTGTTCCTATAAGGGTTGTTCACCTTCTGCAAACAGGAGCATCCTGGCATCTCGTAATTATTCCCTTTATCACAGCTATGTTTTTACATGGCGGTTGGCTGCATATCATTGGTAATATGTGGTACTTATTCATATTTGGTGATAACGTAGAAGATCTTCTCGGACACTCGCGTTACCTGCTTTTTTACCTGATCACAGGTGTTATCGGGAGTCTTGCCCACGTTTTGGCGAACGCCGGTTCACCTGTTCCTATAGTTGGCGCAAGCGGCGCAATTGCCGGTGTTTTGGGCGGATATTTCCTTCTGTTCCCAAGTGCGCGAATTCTTTCTCTGGCGCCTTTTTTTATCTTTTTCCTGGTTGAGATTCCTGCAGTTTTTTTTCTTGCCTTCTGGTTCATCCTGCAGTTGGTTAACGGCGCCGTTTCGTTAGGCGGAGTCGCCAACCCCGTGGCGTGGATAGCCCATGTCGGAGGCTTTCTCGCAGGCGCTGTATTGATCAAACTGTTTGCCCCAAGGCATTCAAATAGCCTGCCGCGTTAAAAATTCAGGCGCTTAAGCCTGCAGTTCCGATAAGCTCTTCCTCACATTGTCAAGAGCAAGATTAAAAAAATCGTTAAAATCATCTGCAATTAACTCAACGGCCTTAAAAATCAATCCGGTTACTCTTGGTACATCAATATGGATTCTGTGACGTGTGTACATTTGCATGTCATAGCGGGCAGCCAAAGATTCGGCGCTGATTTTCGAGATTTCTATATAATTAAAGAAATTTTGGATGCGGTTTTGAAACTTGTTTGGCTCTGTGGCATAAAAACGGGACATATATTTGCTTACTTCTAAAACCATAACCTCATTTGCGAAAGCGGATTCAAGCGCCGTGCTGCAAAAACTGTTGTTGATATACAGTTCTATACCCATTTCAATGATATTATGTGACTTCCACCAGCCCATTGATGCCGGTAAATTACATGCTTCGATAGTCTCGTCAACTATCAAGCGTCCTTTTTCAAAACAGTAACCGCGTTCATAAGAAAGAAATCTTTCATCTCCATAATAATCGAGTCCTTTTGGATCTATACCGTGTGTAATTACACCCATGACAAACTCATTCAATTCCCCTATTTCTTGAAGAAAAAGAAGCATGTCAACTCCTCTTCCATGTGATTCATTCCTGTCGTTATATAAACCTGCTGCAATATCAGGAAAGATACTTCCCAGAACTAAAGCATCAGACAAAAATCCAAAGAGTTTATGCGCAAAGAAAACATGCGTCTGAGGGTACATAAGAATACCTCCAAGAAAGCCATTCATTTTTTAAAACAGGCCTGTCACTTTACCGGTATTTACATCAACATCTATTCTCCTGAACGCGGGATCGGAACCAGTACCCGGCATGAGGCTGATTGCGCCTGTTATCGGGCAGAAGATGCCTGCCCCGGCGAATACCATTACGTCCCGTACAGGAAGCATCCAGTTTTTAGGGACTCCCTTAAGGTCAGGATCGTGGGAGAGGCTCAAGTGGGATTTGACCATAACCGTAGAATAATCCTTCATCCCGGGATCGGCTTCAAATCGCTTCGCTTTGACTTCCGCTTCCGGCACCCAACTTACTCCGTCAGCGCCGTACACCTCTTTGGCGATTACTTCAACTCTTTTACGCAGCGGCATTGAAAGAGGATAGAGGTATTTAAAGTTGACCTCTTCGTTGCAGGCGTCTATTACCGCGTCGGCCAACTCCAGAGCCCCGTCGCCGCCTTTCAGCCAATGCTCCGAAAAGGCGCACCGGACCCCGGCTTGCTCGGCAAAACGGCGCACCAGCCTAATTTCTTCTTTTGTATCTGTTTCAAATGCATTTATACAGACTACAGGATTAACCCCTGACTTCTTTACAATCTCTATATGGTGCAACAGATTCGGTATACCTTTTTCCAGAAGTTGCAAATCTTCTTCCTTATACTCAGCGGGAAGAGGCCGGCCGGGGATCACCTTCGGCCCGCCGCCATGCATTTTTAAAGCTCTGACACTGACCGTAATAACCGATACGTTGGGGATAAGGCCGCTGTGCCTGCACTTTACGTTCCAGAACTTCTCAAAACCTATATCTGCGCCAAAACCGCTCTCCGTTACATGGTAGTCAAACATTTTTAAGCCAATCCGGTCTGCGATGATTGAAGACTGGCCAAGGGCAATATTTGCGGACGGTCCTGCATGAACCAGGCAGGGCTGGTATTCAACAGTACAAAGGAGGTTCGGGTTAATTGTATTCCTCATCCATGCGCACATTGCGCCGGCTACTTCAAGATCCTCCGTAGTGACAGGGGCGCCGTTTTTGTCATAGGCTACTATTATCTTGCCAAGCCTTTCACGCAGGTCCTTTAAATCATTGACAACGGCAAGGATGGCCATTAATTCGGAATTTACCGCCATGCCAAATTTTGAAGCCATCATATATCCGTCCATTCTGCCGCCGATACCCATGACTATATTACGCAGGCCCTGGGCGCAGAAATCAACAGCCCATCCCATTTCTACCCTTGTCGGATCAATGCTGAGCCTTTTCAGGTTCCGCAAGGCAAGTTCGTAGTCATTGTAGTTTCTTTCATGCTGCATGCGGGCGTTTAGCGCTACCATGGCCAGGTTGTGGGCGTTCATCAGATCGTTAATATCGCCTGTAAGCCCCATCGAAAATTCTGTCATGGGAATAAGAAGGGAATTCCCTCCCCCGGCTGCAGTTCCTTTGATATTCATGGTAGGTCCGCCGGACGGCTGCCGGACGCAGCCTCCCGCCAGCTTGCCTCTTTTTCCCAGTCCTTCTAAAAGGCCCATGCAAGTTGTCGTTTTGCCTTCCCCAAGCGGGGTGGGATTAATAGCGGTAATTTGTATGTACTTGCCACAGGGTTTGCGGCCAAGGCGGTTAATGATTTTCATTGAATCAAGTTTGCAGATGCGGCCGTAAGTGATAATTTCATCTTTTTTAAGTCCTAAACGTTCCTGCCACTCGGAAGCTGTCGGTAAATTCTTTTCAGCTTCCAGGGCAATCTCCCAATCTGCCATTTTCATTACGTCATAAACCATTCCAGTATCCTCTTCCTTTTCTTAATTATATCTTTTTAATCATAGTTCCTATTGTTTTTTTATCTTTCTATATTTTATATCATATTTTTTGTTTGGTTTGGTAAACAGGAAGGTAAAAAATATAAGCTTAGCGCAATAAACTAAACAAGCTTAAGATTATATCCAAAAGAAACAACAAAACTATGGCCAGTTCCAGCAGCATTGACTGCTGGTTGATCAGCCGGCCGCTAAGCATTGAATAGCTCTGCATAATTACAGCGCTTTTCTGCTTAATGCTTTCAAGCCATGTCCTGGTACGGAATATCGACAGCGCTGCGCCGTATATTCTTGCATAGAATATGTTGTTAGATCTGAAACATATGATTCCTTCCTGAAATAGTAAAATGTGTTTTTTATAATGCATCCGGTTGTCATAACTTCTCTGGTAGTTTATAATTAAAAAAAGCGGGGGGGATATTTTTTGTCGAAAGTTGTTGATTTAGGCAAAGAAACCTATCAAATTGATATTTATGAAGGAGGAAAGCCGGAAAGAACTTCCGTATATCTGATTAGGGGCGACAAAACCGCTTTAGTAGAGGTTGGCGCTTCATCCTGTACGGAAAACTTGCTTTCCGGACTAAATTCCTTAAATATTTCCCTTCCTAATATAGACTATATTATTTTAACTCATATCCATATTGACCATGCGGGCGGAGCTGGAACTTTTATTAAGAAGACACCCAATGCCCGTTTAATGGTGCATCCGCGAGGCGCCGGGCATTTAATGAATCCAACGCGGCTAGTCGAAGGAACAAGAGCGGCATATACAGTATATGATAACTGTTTTGATCAGGTTTTTGGGCAGGTTGAGCCTGTAGAAGAGGGATTTATATATACCCCTGAAGAAGGCGAACAGCTTGATTTAGGAAAAGACAGGGTATTAACTTTTTATTATACACCCGGACATGCCCGTCATCATATGGCAATTTACGATAACTTGACCAGGGGCCTTTTTTGCGGCGACGCTCTGGGCGCAGTATATAAGCCGCTGTCAAGAATAATCGGACGTGATTTTGTTATTCCGGCTACTCCACCTTCCGAATTTGATCCCGCAGAAGGAATTGACGTATGTGATATGGTCGGCGGGCTTGCGCCGGAAGTGCTCTATTTTTCACACTTTGGGATTTCGAAAAATATCAGTTACATTCTCGAACGAAACCGCCAGCTTCTGCAGCAGTTTACCAGCGCCGCCGGAAGGATAATATTATCGGAGAACGGATCGGTTAAAGATATTGAAGAAGAACTTTGGCAACTTATAAGTATGCAGATACCGGATTTCAGCAATCTTGATCTTCGTGAGTTTATTCCGCTTATTGATATACAGCTTTGCGCCGAGGGTGTAGTTGATTATTTAAAAAGAAAGGCGCGAAAGTAAGCTTTCCGAAGCAAACCACACTGCTGTACTGCTGGTGCTTAAGCATCAGAGCGAGCGTTGAAATACTGTGACTACGCCAGGATAGTTACTATAACCGAAAGAGGCTGCTAGTAATGAAGGACAAATACTCCAGAGAAATTGACTATTTGCGTATATCGGTTACAGATCGCTGCAATCTGCGCTGCATGTATTGCATGCCTGAAAAAGGTATCGATATCGTTTCTCATAATGACATTTTAAGTCTGGAAGAGATCGCCAGAGTAGTTCAAGCATCGACACTCGTTGGTGTAAAAAAGATCCGGTTAACCGGAGGAGAACCTCTAATCCGCAGAGGAATCAGTCTGCTGATCAACAGGATTAATTCAATGCCTGAAATAGACGATCTTGCCCTGACAACCAACGGAATCCTCTTTGCCGAACAGGCTGAAGAGCTTAAACAGGCCGGTCTTAAAAGAGTAAATTTCAGTTTGGACAGTTTGCGAAAGGATCGCTTTAAGTTTATTACACGCGGGGGAAACCTGGACAAGGTTTGGGAATCAATTGAAGCAGCAATAAGATTAGATATCAAACCTGTAAAAATAAATACGGTATTAATCAGGGACTTTAACGACGATGAGATTATTCAATTTGCAGGTTTAACTATGGAAAAGCCCCTGCATATCCGTTTTATAGAACTAATGCCCATCGGAACCTCACAGGCATGGGCAAGCGGACGTTTTATTCCTGCTCAGGAAGTGAAGGATATAATCGAAATAAAACTGGGGCGTTTGGACAGAATACAAAAACCAAAAGGAAACGGGCCTGCCCAATATTACCACTTTAAAGGGGCAACCGGCACTATCGGATTTATTTCTGCTATAAGCGAGCATTTTTGCAGCAAATGCAACCGTTTGCGGCTCACGTCCACCGGCGGTTTGAGGCCGTGCCTGTACTCGGACGGCGAGGCAGATATAAAAACGGCTTTAAGATGTGGAGCCTCATTAAAAACGCTCTCGGAAATTATCGCAAATTCAGTACAGAACAAACCAAAAAAGCATTCAGAAATTGATCTGGGCGCCTACAGATCTATGATGTATCAAATAGGAGGGTAGCGCCGAATTGAATAAAGAATCTGACTCGAAAGATCCAAAACTGACCCATTTTGACAGTGACGGCCAGGCTCGAATGGTAGATGTCAGCAAAAAGGAAAATACTTTCCGCGAGGCAATTGCACGCTGTGAAATAAGAATGCTGCCCGAGACCTGGCAGTTGATTAAAAAGGGAGGCATGGCCAAAGGAGATGTGCTTGGAGTGGCCCGTTTGGCTGGGATTATGGGCGCAAAGAGGACCGGACACATGATTCCCCTGGCGCACCCGATTACATTAACCGGTGTAGATATATATTTTAAGATGATTGAACCGCAAACTGTGGAGGTAGAAGCAAGGGTGCATACGGTTGGGAAAACAGGTGTTGAAATGGAGGCTCTGACAGCCGCTTCTGTATCGGCGTTGACTATTTATGATATGTGCAAGGCAGTCGATCGTGCAATGATAATTGATAACCTTTGTTTGATTTTTAAAGCAGGCGGCAAAAGCGGAGAATTTAAAAGAGAGGAATAATAAAAGCATATTAAGAAAGATTAAGAAAGGTGGTTGAAATTATGGCCGGGATAATCAGGGCTGTCTGCATAAGTACCGGAAGGGGAACTTCCAAGACAGACGTTGGGAAAGGAAATTTAATTGCCGGGCACGGAATTGAAGGTGATGGGCATACAGGGACATGGCGCCGGCAGGTCAGTATGCTGCCCATGGAAAGCATCAGAAAAGTACAGGAGTTGGGGTTAATGGATATCAAACCCGGTGACTTTGCTGAAAACTTGACGATTGAGGGTTTGAACTTCGAAGACCTTACAATCGGGAAACGTATTAAGATAGGCTCTTCAGCCATAGGCGAAGTAACTCAAATAGGCAAGGAATGCCATAGAGAATGTGAAATCCGCCGTAAGTTAAATGACTGTATTATGCCAAGGGAAGGAGTATTTCTCCGTATACATACCGGCGGCCCCGTGCAGACTGGAGATCCTGTTGAAGTGCTATGAAACACTGCAGATCAACCCCCCTCGTATTGTGCGTAGTAGGGTCACAGAATGCAGGCAAGACGACATTAGTGGAAAAGCTAATTGCAGAATATAAGAGGCAGGGTTTTAGAGTCGGAACAGTAAAACATCATCATATCGGAGATTTTGAAATTGATTACCCCGGGAAAGATAGCTGGAGGCACTCCCAGGCCGGAGCTGATGTTGTTTTTCTTTCTTCTTTTTTTAAAGCGGCAATGATTAAAAAGGTGGAACAGGAGTTGCTCCTGGAGCAAATTGTAGATTTGATGGGTGAAGTTGACATTGTGCTTGCCGAAGGGTATAAAGAATCGAACAGGCCCAAAATCCTCGTCTGCAGCGGCGATCCCGCACGGCAGGCAGATCCTGCGCCTGAAGTAATCTGTACTGTGGGTCATTGCGACAATTTCAAGGACATACCAGCCTTTGAACCGGATGACGTTCAGGGACTGGTTAATTTTTTGCAGCCTTTTCTCAAGGAGTGAGTATTTTGCGTGCTTTTATTGATTTTCTGGAGAACGTCAAACGGGAGGGAATTGCTCCCGTTTACTTATTATATGGGCAGGAGGATTATCTGCGCAGGCAGGCCATTGAGGAATTAAAGAGACGTATCCTGACGGAAGAAAGCGCACAGTTTAATTTTGATTATGTTGACGGCGAGGAGACTGAAGTTAGAGATATAGTCTCACTGTCTGAAACACCGCCTTTTTTCTCAGGGCTAAGACTTGTTGTCGTCCACCATTCGCCGTATTTTGCGCCGCCCAAAAGACAACGCGCAGAATCGCACGGGAAGGATGATCCGGACATTTCTGGTCCGAAAGAACAGGAAGGCATTGTAGCGCCCGGAGATCAAGTTCTAATAAAATACTTGGAAAACCCTTGTAAAACAACCTGCCTGATTTTCGATGCCGGTCAGAAGGTTGACCAGCGGAAAAAGATCTTAAAAATAATCAGCAAAAAGGGACATTTAATTGAGTTCAATTACTTGACAACGGCCGAGTTGTTCAGATGGTTAACCAGGCGGTGTGACAGGATAGGTAAAACTATGTCGCCCGAGTGTGTGGAACTATTTATCAACCGTTTGGGAAAAAGCATGTACACACTGGAAAATGAACTTAACAAGCTCATCTTCTACACTGGGAGCCGGAATGATATAACCGGGGAGGATATTCTTAAAATTACGTCGCCGCACGCAGAGGAAAACATATTTGAAATGGTTGATGCTATAGGCGAACGCGAATCAAGAAAAGGACTTAAAGGGCTGAGAGAGCTTTTAGAAGCCGGTTACAATTTTGCATACATTTCTTATATGGTGGCAAGGCAGTTCAGACTGATTCTGCAGGCTCATGAACTGGCCAGACAGGGGAACAGAGGAGCACAATTAAGCAAGTCTCTAGGAGTTCAAGCCTTTGCAGCCAAAAAGATATTGGCTCAAAGCTATAACTTTAAACCTGCTCAGGTTAAAGAAATTCTTGAAAAGCTTCTAGAGCTGGATCTAAGTGTAAAAACAGGGGGACAGGATTTCTATTCCGCCATGGAAATGTTTATTATAGAATGTGTTTCTAAACTTGTTTAACCTACTTTTTTATTAAACGCACGCATCAGACGGGATTTCTTACGGGCAGCGTTATTTTTATGGAGGATCCCTTTAGATACTGCCTTATCAATTATAACAACTGCTTTCCTTAATGCTGATCTATTCTCTTCCTCGGTTGCAGTCGCAAGACCGTTTTCAAACTTCCTGATAAAAGTACGCAAATTTGATTTTATACTTGCGTTGCGAAGTGTGCGGTTCTCGATTATCTTAATCCTTTTTTTAGCTGTTTTTGTATTTGCCAACTATTCTTCACCTCCCAATGAGAGTCATTTTAACATGCGTTAATAAAAAAAGCAACCTGCCAGGACTGTATAGAACATCTTTTTTTTGTTTATCCTAAAGATGATCTTTTTTATAAGGAGGTGAATAAAAATGCAATGGGTTGGTCTAATCGTCCGTTTTGTTGTTTCTGCTCTTGTACTAATCGTTGTTAGCTGGCTTTCCCCCGGATTTGTAGTTAAGGGAGGCTTTGTCGGCGCCATTGTAGCCGCTGTTGTAATAGCGCTGTTAGGATACCTTGCCGAAGCAATCCTGGGAGACAGGGTGAGTCCGCAGAGCAAAGGAATTGTAGGTTTTATAGTAGCAGCAATTGTGATTTACCTGGCCCAGTTTATAATTCCAGGTTTCCTTAGTGTGAACCTGGTTGGCGCCTTGATTTCGGCATTTATTATCGGACTTATTGATGCAGTTGTACCTACGGTTTTACGTTAACGACGAGGTTACGATGATGAAGATTCATCAGCAAAGGGAGATCAATGTCTTAAGTAATAAGGGATCAGGGATTTCACACCTGGTCCCTTTTGTCTTTCACATAAATGTCCCTTTTTAGGCATATCATTTTCTAGGAAAACACTGGAAAGGGGCCTTCGCTGTGTTCTTCCTTGTCTTTGCCCGAAATGCTGTAATTCGTTTATCTGTTATATTAGCCATTTTCTCTTTATTATTCTTGACAGGCAATAGATTTAACTCTTTTATAGTCAACAGGCAAATAAATCCTTATAATTTCTTTTCTTTAAGCGACAATATTGCCGAATGGCTGCTTTGGGCAGCGTCTCCTTTGATCTTTCAAAAAAATGACGGCAATGGTGCGCTTTCCTGGAGAAGCTTTGAACCTGAGTTTCTCCTGCAATCGGAAATACCTCTTTTAGCCTTTATAAAACCGGATGAAATTGTAGAAACGGATTCAACTGAACCCGCAGTTACAATACCGGATGAAAACCCTTTAATTGAATTGCAGCCCCTAACCGGCCGGAATACAGTCTTTATTTACCACACCCATACCGGTGAGACTTATACCTTGACGGACGGTATGGATAGGCTTGAGGGTAAATGTGGTGGTGTTGTAACCGCCGGCTCAACCGTTAAAGAAGTTCTGGAAAATAATTACGGTCTAAAAGTCATTCACAGTGTTAAGATCCATGATCGGCAGTATGCTGTTTCCTACAGGGAATCAGAAAAGACTGTCCGTAATTTCTTATCCGATAATCCAAAGGTTTCCGTAATAATTGACATTCACCGGGACGCGGGAAAATCACGCAAGAACAGCCTGGTCAAAATAAACGGCCAGCAAATAGCTCCGCTTTGCTTCATTGTTGGTTCTGATTCCAGGCAGCCTTTTCCAAACTGGAAGGATAATTATCAATTCGCAAGCCATCTGTCGAAGAAACTGGACGAAAAGTACCCGGGCCTTTGTCTTGGAGTACGTATCAGTAAGGGAAGGTATAACCAGTTCTTACATCCCAGATCCATCCTGGTAGAAATCGGGAGCGCCAGTAATTCCACAGAGGAAGCGGTTGCGACAGCCCGTTTATTTGCTGATGTTCTGGGCGATGAAATTTCGGGCGGCGACTAAATATTAACAGGATAGTCAAAAATAAATATATCAGGATAACGGAGGAAGATATTGCTTAATCAGAGAAAATTCTTATTTATTATTATATCGGGCATCCTTATTGGAACTGTCTCGTACGGCCTGCATCAATCTTTGAAATGTTTTAACGATGCCGTGGGAGATCCTGATCCTTTCCGTTTTGCAGCAATGGTAAAATTATCACCGCTGGAGTACCACTTTGAAGTAATGGGCAGGGATTTTGAGATAAATGTTGACAGGACCTGGTTAAGGAGATGAGATGTAAAAAGCCTTAAATAGTTTTCTTGCTAAATTATTACGGCTTGTTCTGCTTGTCCAGTTCTAATATAATTATAAAGGACAAGTTTTTTTATGCTTAATAAAAGATAAAGATTTTATGTGTTTTTTTGAATAATGGTTTGATTTTTTATTTAATCAAATGGAGGCGCCTGATCTGGCCAAAGAACCAAAGTTGACCGTTATTCCGTTAGGCGGCTTGGGTGAGATAGGTAAAAACATAATGGCAATCAAGCTGGGTGAAGATATCCTGGTTGTTGATTGTGGCCTTATGTTTCCCGAAGAAGAGCTTTTAGGAATTGATGTAGTGATCCCTGATATCAGCTATCTTTTGGAAAACAGAAATTCTGTCCGTGGAATTGTATTGACACACGGACACGAGGATCATATCGGGGCTTTGCCTTATCTGTCCAAACAACTTGATGTTCCTATTTTCGGAACTAAGCTTACTTTGAGTTTGCTTGAGGGCAAGCTCAAGGAACAGGGTATTGCAGACGGAGCCTGCTTAAAAGTAGTCAAACCGAGGGATTCAGTTGTAATCGGGCCTTTTAAGGTCGAGTTTATCAGAGTTTCTCATAGTGTACCGGACGCTGTGGCAATAGCAATCCACACCCCTGTAGGAGTTCTGGTACACACAGGGGATTTTAAAATCGACCATACACCGGTAGACGGACAGGTGACTGATTTATTTCAATTGGCCAGACTTGGTGAAAAAGGCGTTTTAGTACTTATGTCCGACAGCACCAATGTTGAGCGGCCCGGTTACACCATGTCTGAGAGCCTTATCGGCAATACTTTTGACGAGACCTTCCGGCACGCAAAAGAAAGAATAATTATTGCCACATTCGCTTCAAATATACACCGTCTGCAACAGGCAATAACAACTGCCTTTAATTACGGGCGTAAAGTAGCCGTAATTGGCCGGAGTATGGTCAATGTTATCTCTATTGCCAGTGAATTGGGGTATCTTATTATACCGGAAGGCACACTTGTTGAACTTGATGAGGCAGGCAAACTCCCAAGCAACAAGGTCGTTTTTTTAAGCACAGGCAGTCAGGGTGAACCAATGTCCGCGTTAACCAGAATGGCATGGGGTGACCACCGTCAGGTTGATATTCTTCCCGGTGATACAGTAATAATTTCTGCAGCCCCAATCCCGGGAAATGAAAAACTGGTCTCCAGGGTTATTGATTTGTTATTTAAGAAGGGAGCCCATGTTATCCATGAAAATATCTCGGGTGTTCATGTAAGCGGTCATGCCAGCCAGGAGGAACTCCGGTTGATGATTAACCTTATTAAACCGAAATTTTTCGTGCCCATTCATGGCGAATACCGCATGCTGATCAAACATGCAGAACTGGCCCAAAGCATGGGAATTCCAGCGTCAAGAGTCTTTATTATTGAAAATGGCCAGGCGCTGGAATTTACACATCGTTCAGGAAGGTTAGCCGGCAGGGTTTCATCCGGTCGTGTGCTGGTCGACGGCCTTGGAATAGGTGACGTAGGAAATGTTGTTTTACGTGATCGCAAACAACTTTCTCAGGATGGTATTTTAATAGTTGTTGTTACTATTGACAGAGAAACTGGTTTGATTATGGCGGGACCAGATATTGTATCCCGCGGTTTTGTTTATGTACGGGAGTCAGAACAATTGATGGACGAAGCACGGGAAAGGGTAAAAAATGCTCTGGATAATTGTTTTGAACAGGGGTTTTCAGAACGGGGGGCAATCAAATCTCAGGTCAGGGAAACTCTGAATAAATTTCTTTATGAAAAAACCAGAAGGCGGCCAATGGTCTTACCGATTATAATGGAAATATGATTAATAAGGTCTTTCATCCGCAAAATTCCTATTTTCGTAATATATAAGAGCGCGCTTACCTATCGCTTTACTCACCCAGTAATTTATCCCTCCTGTGAACAACAACCCTAAAAATGGAATAATCCGAATCAGTCCTACCCGTGCGGTACTCCTTACTCCAAGAGAGATAAGCGCTCGTTCGGTCATTTCATTTAATGTTTCTTTTGTTAACGCTGCTACAACGGATTGGGATATTTTACTACCGGCGCTGCCTGTGCCGGTAGCTATTAAAAATGCCCAAAAAGCTTCTTTCTGAAAAGCCCTGCCGGTTAAATCACGATCAAATACTGCGGCAATTTCAACGACCATCGTAGCTAACAGATAAGTGAATAATAAAATGTCTATCGCCGCGCCTCCGAGAAGGGAAATTAAGGAGCCGGCCCCGGGGACCAGAGCGGGAAGAGCGGTAATTATACCAACCAAAGCACACTTTAAACACTTTTCACTCGTAATAATACCGGCAATTTCACGATTTGATAGATCAGGATGATTTTGCTTGAGAGAATTGATCTTCTGCCTTATCTGATCAGCCCTTGGTGAAACAAAAGGGTTAAAGCCCAACATGATCCCCACCCTTTACTAAATGATATATTTGGAGCGGGTGATGGGAATCGAACCCACGTACTCGGCTTGGAAGGCCGATGCTCTACCATTGAGCTACACCCGCTAATCGCAATTTTTGTATATTTATTTTATTATACTTAATAAATCCAGACAAGTCAAAACCAATTATCTATATAAACCAATTAGATATTCATGCTGCTTTAAGCGGCGCCAGCTTAAAGGATGAAAATTCATCGACAAAGAAAGGGCAATGCCTTAAGTGCAATTTTAAGCCTTAATTCAAAGAACGAGTGAACCTGAGCAGCGTAAATAATGCCGCCCATATCCTAAAATAGAAAAAACGTTAATTGCATGGTGGATATAAATCTGTTATAATAGAGATATTCTGAATAGAGATATTCTGTTTGAAAAAGTTGATAAATTGGTGATTTTGGCATTTCAAAATCCAAAACTTCTTCGTTATAGAGACCAATTTGGCGTTAATCAAGGGATTGACGATTGAAATATCTCCACTATGTAATTAGTGTTTTAAATAGAAAATATTATCTGATTTGGCAGGAGATCATGCTTCCTTCAACGAATGCCATAAAAAAGTGGTGAGAATAATGAATATGAAGGAAAAAGCTTTTTGGCTTGGCTGGCAGATTCTGCTGCCCGGTCAGGCAAAACGGATCTGGCATCTTGTTGAGCGTTTTGGTTCACCCAAAACAGCCTGGGAAGCATCTGTCAAAGAACTTATCAGCACTGGCGGTTGTTCAACTGAAATTGCCATAAATTTGGACAAAAAGAAGAAAGATACGGAACCGGAAGCAGAAATGGCTCGCCTGGCCAAAGAGGGGATTGGATATATAACTTACCAGGAACATTCTTATCCCGAACCATTGAAGAACATTTTTGATCCACCGCCAGGACTCTTTTATAAAGGAGATTTCGTTTCACAGGATAACGTTGCAGTTGCCCTTGTAGGCTCAAGGCGGCCAACCCATTACGGAAAAACAGTTGCCGAAAAGATGGCGGCAGAACTAGCGGAAAGCGGCTTAACAATAATCAGCGGCCTGGCCAGGGGTATTGACAGCAGCGCCCACAGGGGAGCTTTGAAAGCTGGCGGCCGGACTATTGCAGTCTTGGGGAATGGCGTTGATCTTGTTTACCCGCGAGAAAACAGGGAACTTCAGGATAATATTTCGTCAAGCGGCGCAGTAATCAGTGAATACCCTTTGGGCTCTCCTCCGGAAGCATGGCATTTTCCTGTCAGAAACCGGATTATCAGCGGACTTTCCAGGGCAATAGTTGTGATTGAAGCATCTGAGCGAAGCGGCACATTAATTACAGCTGATTGCGCTCTTGAACAGGGCAGGGAAGTGCTGGCGGTACCCGGAAATATAAACAGTCCCATGAGTAAGGGAACAAACCGTTTGATCAAACAGGGCGCCCGCCTGGTTGAAAAGACAGAAGATGTTTTTGAAGAAATCGGGCTTGGCAGTTTATTCAGGCAGGATGAAATAAAAACAAAGACTCTTCCAAAAATGAGCCTGGTTGAAGAAAACATTTATCGTTTGCTTATTGGCAACACATGCGATCTTGACGATATAATAGAGCAGTTGGGACTTTCCGCACAGGAAACACTAGCAGCGCTTATGTTCCTTGAAATTAAGGGACTGGTCAGACAGCTGCCCGGCAGACTTTATACTTCACATGAATAAATCTTAGCCATTTTTTTTGTTGACTTTTGAAAAATTATTTTTTAATGTATACTCGCATATAAAGATAACGGACAGTTGATACCTCAGAAAGAAAGGAGTGAGTATTATTGACAAAAACGCTGGTTATAGTCGAATCACCAACCAAAGCAAGAAGTCTAAGCAAGTTCCTGGGAAGTAAATACACTGTCAAAGCTTCGATGGGGCATGTAAGGGATCTGCCGCGAAGCAGCCTGGGAATTCAAACCGAAGACAGTTTCCAACCAAAGTATATTACAATCAGGGGAAAAGGAGAAATAATCAAAGATCTGAAATCAGCGGTAAAAAAAGTTGATTGTGTTTTACTTGCCCCTGATCCTGACCGTGAAGGTGAAGCCATTGCCTGGCACTTGCGTGAAATGCTGAAGCTAAAAGACAGCCCCTGCCGTGTCGAATTCAATGAGGTAACCAAACAGGCCGTCCAGAAAGCTATTAAAAACCCGCGTGAAATAGATTTCAACCGTGTTAATTCTCAACAAGCACGGCGTATTTTAGACCGCCTGGTAGGTTATAATCTGAGCCCCCTGTTGTGGCAAAAAGTAAAGAATGGACTAAGCGCGGGACGGGTGCAGTCAGTCGCAATCCGTCTGATTTGTGATCGGGAAAACGAGATTGAATCCTTCCTGCCAGAGGAATATTGGACGATTACTGTTAACTTTGCTCAAAAAGACGGTGTTTCCTTCGAGGCGAAGTTATATAAAATAAATAACGAAAAAGCAGTCATCTCAGATAAAAAGCAGGTTGATAAAATTGTCAAAGATCTTACCGGAGTTTCCTACCGTGTAAAAAAGATTACGACTCAGGAAAAAACCCGCTACCCGTCTCCGCCGTTTACAACCAGTACCCTGCAGCAGGAAGCATACCACAAATTAAATTATACAGCCAGACGAACAATGGGGATCGTACAGCAACTATACGAAGGACTGGATGTAGGTGAGAAAACCCCTGTTGGGCTTGTGACATATATAAGGACTGATTCCACCAGGATCTCTGAATCTGCCCAGACAGAGGCAGTGAGTTTTCTTAAGGAAAAGTTTGGCCAGGAATTCGTCTCAAACTTTCAAAAACATGCCGTACAAAAAGGGAAAATTCAGGATGCCCATGAGGCTATCAGACCGACCTCCATCTACCGTGAACCGGAGACGGTTAAGAAATATTTATCAAGAGACCAGTATAAACTTTACAAACTTATTTGGTCACGGTTTGCCGCCAGCCAGATGAGTCCGGCGCTGATTGAAACTACCAGTGTAGATCTGGATACAGGAATCTATCTTTTCAGAACTTCAGGTTCGGTTATAAAATTTCCCGGCTTCATGCGTGTTTACATTGAATCCGGCCAGGATGAATTAAAGGAATTTGACGTAACACTGCCAAAGCTTTTTGAAGGCGATCTATATAAAGCCAAGTCTTTGGCCCCGAAACAACATTTCACACAACCGCCTCCACGGTATACAGACGCAACATTAATTAAAACACTGGAGGAGAAAGGAATTGGCAGGCCCAGTACTTATGCTCCAATCGTGGAGACAATCTTAAGACGAGGTTATGTGAACAGGTTAAAAAAGCAGTTTATGCCTACTGAATTGGGCAAAGTTGTTGTCGATCTTCTTAAAAATCATTTTCATAACATTATAGATGTTGAATTTACAGCAATGATTGAGGAAAAACTCGACAAAGTCGAAGAAGGTAAACTGGATTGGGTCGAAATGATTCGGGATTTTTATTTTCCTTTCAGGGAAACCGTCGAGACCGCAGCTGAAAAGATCGAAAAAGTAATGCTGCAGGAAGAACAAACTGAAGAAAAATGCATAAAATGCGGCAGAAATATGGTTATCAAGTTCGGCAGGCACGGCAAATTTCTTGCCTGTCCGGGATTTCCGGAATGCCGCTATCTTAAACCTTTGGTTGCATCTACGGGAGTACCCTGTCCACAATGCGAAGGTGAACTGGTCGTGCGGCAAAGTAAGAAAGGACGCCGTTTTTTCGGCTGCAGCCGTTATCCCGAATGCAACTTTGTGACCTGGTATGAGCCCAGTCCGGAAAAATGCCCCCGCTGTGGCGGATTAATGGTCTCAAAGCAGAATAGCGGTGGACATACCCGTCTTTCATGCATTAATGCTGAGTGCGGCTTTAATTCAGAAGCGGAAAATAGCGTTCCAAGTCGAAAAGCTGATCAGAAAAAAACCAAGAAAAGAAATGCAAGTAATAACGTAGTAATAAAGAAGGCAACAACTTGATGTATCCATATGTTGACAATTTTCTTGACTATCTGCAGTTAGAAAAAAATGTTTCTGTCCACACGCTGGAAGGTTACCAGCGAGACCTGTTTCAGGGAATAGATTTTTTTTCACATTCTCTTGGAAAAAAAGATTTTGAAATGCAGCCAGGCGATATTAGCTACCAGCTTATTCGGGCTTTTTTATCGAAACTGCACAGGGAAAAAATTGCCCGTTCCAGCATTAACAGAAAGCTGGCTGGCTGGAGATCTTTCTTTAAATATTTAAGCAGGGAAGAAATAATTAAAGACAACCCGTTTTCCAGAATAAGCTACTTGCGGCTGGAGAAACGGCTGCCTTCGTTTTTATTCGAAGATGAATGCAGGGCGCTGGTTGAAGCCCCATCAAGAAATAACCCTTTAGGCTTAAGGGATCGCGCCATGCTGGAAACTCTCTATGCTTCAGGTATGCGGGTTAGTGAATTGGTTAATTTAAATTTAAGTGATCTTGACCTGACTTCCCGTTATTTAAAGCTTATGGGCAAGGGTAATAAAGAACGGATTATACCCATTGGATTCCCTGCAACCGATAGTATAAGAATTTATCTGGAGGACGGCAGGCCCAGACTTGCCGGCGAACTTGATTCTGAACAGGCGGTCTTTGTAAATAGAACAGGGAAAAGACTGACCACCAGGGGAATCCGGGGGATAATAAATAAACAGGTCTATAAAAGCTGCCTTAACCGTCATGTAAACCCCCACCTGATTCGCCATACTTATGCCACTCACATGTTGAACAAGGGAGCTGATATAAGAGCAGTCCAGGAGTTGCTCGGCCATAAGCGTCTGTCGACTACCCAGGTATATACTCATGTTACGCAGGAGAAATTAAAGAAAGTTTACCAGCAATTTCATCCCCGGGCATAGGATTAAAATATAAAGAAGGATGGTTATATAGTGTTTCATTCGACAACAATTGTAGCAGTAAGAAGAAACGGTCAGGTGGCCATGGCAGGTGACGGTCAGGTTACCTTCGGCCAAAATACAATCTTAAAACACAGGGCAAAGAAAATTAGGCGTTTATATAACAACCGCGTACTTGCCGGTTTTGCAGGTTCTGTGGCTGACGCTTTTGCTCTTTTTGAAAAATTTGAAGCCAAGTTGGAGACACACAATGGGAATATTCAAAGGGCAGCCGTTGAACTAGCCAAGGAATGGCGGATGGACAAAGTTCTTCGCCGGCTGGAAGCGCTCTTGATTATTGCTGACCTTGACCATTTGCTTGTTGTATCTGGAGGCGGGGAAGTAATTGAACCAGACGACGGCATAGCTGCCATCGGGTCCGGCGGGCCATACGCCCTTGCTTCGGCAAGGGCTTTGTTAAAACATACGCAGCTTACAGCTTCAGAAATTGTCCGTGAAGCAATGGAAGTAGCTTCGGATATTTGTGTTTACACCAACAAGGAAATTACAGTCGAAGATATTAAGCCGGATTTGCTATCACGCGAGGGCAGTGAAACAGCGAACAACTCGCAAACGTAAAAAGGGAGGAAAACATAAATGGAAGGATTAACCCCGCGGGATACTATGAAGGAGTTAAATAAATTTATTGTCGGACAGGAAAAGGCAAAAAAAGCCGTTTCGATAGCACTTCGCAACCGGTACCGGCGCAGCAAGCTTCCCGAGGATTTAAGGGAAGAAATAGTTCCCAAGAATATTCTTATGATTGGCCCGACCGGTGTTGGTAAAACAGAAATAGCGCGCAGGCTCGCAAGGCTTGTTAAGGCGCCCTTTGTTAAAGTAGAGGCAACAAAATTTACCGAGATTGGCTATGTAGGCAGGGATGTGGAAGGCATGATCAGGGATCTTTTAGAAACTTCCATCCGAATGGTCAAACAAGAAAAAATTACTCTGGTTGAGGAAAAAGCGAGAAGGATAGCAGAAGAAAGAATAGTTGAACTCCTTGCTCCTCTATACAGACAAGAATCAAGCCTCCGTAATCCCTTGGAAATGCTCTTCGGCGGAACAAAACAAACAGAACAGGTTGATCAAATCCAGGAACAAAAAAACCGCCGTATTCAGGTGGAGAGAGAAACCCTTCGCAGCAGGCTGGCTAAAGGAGAACTTGAAACGGAATACCTGGAAATAGAGGTTGATGACCCGGCGCCTCCCATGCTTGAGATCTTTACAGGTTCCGGAATGGAAGAGATGGGCATTAATATTCAGGATATGCTTGGCGGAATTTTACCCAAAAAGAAACGCAGGAGAAAAGTTACCGTAACAGAAGCTCGTAAGATCCTGACACAGCAGGAAGCCCAAAAGCTAATTGACATGGATGAAGTATATTCCGAAGCAATAAAAAGATCTGAAGAGGACGGGATTGTCTTTCTGGATGAGATAGATAAGATTGCTGGCCGCGACAGCGGTCATGGACCTGATGTTTCCCGGGGCGGTGTTCAAAGGGATATCCTGCCGATTGTTGAAGGTTCAACTATAATGACAAAATACGGACCTGTCAGAACTGATCACATACTGTTTATTGCAGCAGGCGCTTTCCATGGTGTGAAGCCTTCCGATCTTATTCCGGAACTTCAAGGACGTTTTCCGCTTCGGGTAGAGCTTGACAGCTTAACCCAACAGAACTTTTTACAGATTCTCACTGAGCCTGAAAACTCCCTTATTAAACAATATACCAGTCTGATGGCAACAGAAGGCTTAGAGATACAATTTTCAAAAAATTCTCTTGCAGAGATTGCTAAAATCGCTTATACTGTTAACGAGCAAACAGAGAATATAGGCGCCAGAAGGCTTCACACCATTATGGAAAAGCTCCTGGAAGATATTTCTTTTAATGCTAGTGAAATGACGGGGCAAACTATTTCTATAGACGAAATATATGTCCGTCAGAAACTCGGGGAGATAGTCAAGAGCGAGGATCTTAGCCGTTATATCCTATAGCAAAATGTATTCCTCTTTAAAAAACTGTTTTCCTGGTTAAGACCAATAATCCTAGAGAGGAATTGATTAAAATGCGCAACCTTCTCGATAAAACACGTTCCTTAAACAGGTTACTGCAGAAATCTGCAGGATACCCAGTTGATTTCAGAGAAATAGCGGCCATTCTTGGAGAAAACATCGGATGCAGCGTTTATATCGTTGACCGGCGCGGTAAAACCCTCGGGTACTCATATCTAAAAGGTTTTAGTTGTGAAATAATGGATAACTTTGTTGAATCCCCTGTTGGTTTTCCTGAGGAATACAACGAAACATTGCTGCATATGGATGAAACAAACGCAAATTTTACACAGACACCGGGTGTCTGTGTTTTTAACCAGCAAACAGGTTGTAAATTCAATAATAAAGTTATGACGGTAGTACCCATTGTGGGGGCTGGTTCCAGATTAGGGACTCTTATGCTAGCCAAATTTGAGCCAAAGTTTAATGATGAAGACCTTATTTTAGCTGAGTACGGCGCCACAGTTATCGGCATGGAAATACTGCGCGCCAGGGCAGGACGTATGGAAGAAGAAGCCCGTAAGAGGGCGGCAGTGCAAATTGCTATCGGCACACTGTCTTATTCGGAACTAGATGCGGTACATCATATCTTTGAAGAGTTAAATGGTGATGAAGGCTTACTGGTAGCAAGCAAAATAGCAGATAGTGTAGGAATAACTCGATCTGTTATAGTAAATGCTCTGCGTAAATTTGAAAGCGCTGGAGTCATTGAATCAAAATCCCTGGGTATGAAAGGAACGTACATCAGGGTGTTAAACGACAGGCTGCTGGAAGAGCTTGAAAGGCTTAAACAATATTAAGCAATAAAACCACAGTTCCACTGGAGCTGTGGTTTATTGCTTTTATACACACAAACCAAAGTATTGCCATGTCTAATACATTGTGAACTTTCGGTTTTTTTATGCGCTGCTTGAGGCGAACATGAGCACGCATAGCATTTGACCTCCCTAGAGCAAGTTAATTTTCAGGATATTAAAAGGGGAAGTGTATTTTGGAGATCTATAATACTTTAACAAAACGAAAAGAAAAATTTATTCCCCGTGATGACGGGCAAGTATGCATTTATGTATGCGGCCCTACGACCTACAACTATATCCATCTTGGAAATGCCCGGCCTCTTGTTTTCTTCGATACTGTTCGCCGCTACTTCACACAGCAAGGCTTTCAGGTTAACTATGTCCAGAACTTTACGGATATCGACGACAAGATCATCAAAAAATCCATTAAGGAAGGTTTAGACGCAGCAGTTCTCTCCCAAAGATATATTGAAGAATATTACAGGGATGCCGATGCTTTAAACGTAACAAGAGCAAACCGCCATCCCAGGGTTTCCGAGCACATGAAAGAAATTATAGAAATGGTCTCTGTCTTAATAGAGAAAGGATTTGCCTATGAAGTCGAAGGTGATGTATATTTTGATGTTCCGTCTTTCCGTGAATATGGCAAACTATCCCATAGATCAAGCGATGAAATACTGGCTGGCGCAAGGGTAGAGGTAGATCCCAGAAAAAAAACCCCGGCGGATTTTGCACTCTGGAAGGCAGCCAAAGAAGGCGAACCCTTCTGGGAAAGCCCCTGGGGCGCCGGCAGACCTGGCTGGCACATAGAATGTTCGGTAATGTCTTTAAAATACCTTGGTTCCGGTTTTGACATTCACGGAGGCGGGATGGACCTGATCTTCCCCCACCATGAAAATGAAATCGCCCAATCAGAAGCCGCTACAGGAAAACCTTTTGCGAAATACTGGATTCATAATGGCTTTATAACCATTAACCAGGATAAGATGTCAAAATCATTAGGCAACTTTTTTTTGGTCAGAGAAATCTTTGAAAAATTCAATCCCCTTTCTGTCCGCTTTTTCCTTCTTTCCACACATTACCGCAGTCCGTTAGATTTTGATTTCGAAAAACTGGAAGCATCCGGACAAGGATTGGAACGTCTAAAAAACAGCATTGAACTTCTTGAGGAGGCCATTAAAAAACGGTCGTCAGCCGGGCTTAAAGAAAAGGATTCAGATTTTCAAACAAGGCTTATCGATTTAAAAAAGCGTTTTAACCAGGCAATGGATGATGACTTTAACACTGCTCTGGCCATCGGTGTTTTCTTCGAAGCTGCCAAAGAAGTAAATACGTTTTTAAACCAAAACACAATATTTGATAAAGCTGATTTAGTCAGGGCAATTGAGTTGTATGCCTATTTTAACAATGTTCTGGGTCTGTTTAAAACAGATCCCGACGGAAAATTCATCCTTGATGAGAAATCACACACCGACGACAGCCTTATCCAATCTTTAATTGAGCTGCTTCTTAAAATCCGTCAGGAAGCCCGCACAAAAAAAGATTGGGCAACAGCCGACCGGATCCGCAACGGTCTGAATGAAATGGGAATTATAATAGAAGATACTCCGGACGGCGCCAGATGGAAAATAAGTACTCAATAGAACCGTCCAAAGGGTTCAATGAAAGATATCCAATAAGTCAATATTTGTAATAAGTCAAGCCTGACCCCTTATTTGATATGAAAAACTATTTTCCGGGGTAGTTATAATGGAAGTGAATAGTTTTTTGCAAAATGAAAAATGCTCTCCCGAAGAAACCCCGGTTTTAGTACTGGCTTACCTGGGAGATGCTGTTTATGACTTGTACATCCGCCAGTATCTTATTGAACAGGGTATAACACGGCTTAATGTATTACATCAAAAAGCAACAGGTTATGTGCAGGCCGAAAAACAGGCAATTGCCATACGGTCTCTTGAGAAAAGTTTAAGTGACGATGAAGCGGCAGTGGTCAGAAGAGGACGCAACGCTAAAAGCGGACATCCGAAAAAGGGCAAAGATATAGGTCTTTACCATTATAGTACAGGCTTGGAGGCGCTTATTGGTTATCTGTATTTAAAGAGGAATTATACCCGTCTCCAGGAAGTTTTAACAATGGCACGTGAGGCGGTCGACGCAAGCGAAAATTTTGAGCTTAGGTGAACGACCTCCTTGATGCAAGAGTGTTTTCAAATTGCTAAAAAGCAGGTGAAATCTTAGGTGAACCCGGACAGGGTACATGAAGATTATATTGTCGGGCGCAATCCTGTGCGAGAGGCTCTAAAGGCCAACCGCCCAATCAACAAGCTTCTTCTGGCCGGAAAAACAGACACCGGCCCCGGGCATGAAATCAGAATGCTGGCCAGAGAGAAAAATATTCCCGTTGTCTTTGTCGAAAGAACATACCTGGATAAAATGTTCCCCGGAGTCGTACACCAGGGTACCGCTGCCATAAGCGCCGCTAAAGGTTATCTTTCGATTGATGAGTTATTGCTTTCCGCAGGGGCAGAGCCATTCTTATTCCTTCTGCCGGAACTTAATGATCCGCGCAACCTTGGCGCCATTGCCCGTACCGCTGAAGCAGCCGGCGCGCATGGTCTAGTAATTACAGCGCATCGCAGTGTATCACTCACGCCGGCGGCTGTTAAAGCCTCGGCAGGAGCATTCGAATACGTGCCTGTATGCAGGGTAACAAACATGGTCCAGACAATAAAATATCTTAAGCAAAAAAATATTTGGATAGTAGGAGCACACCCTTTGGCAAAAGAGATTTTTTGGGATTCCCGCCTTGATGGACCTGTAGCTCTTGTCATAGGAGGCGAGGGTAAGGGACTCGGCCCCCTGATTAGAAAATATTGCGATATCCTTGTTAGTTTGCCAATGACAGGCAGGTTAAATTCATTAAATGCTTCTGTAGCCGCAGCCCTGCTGGCTTATGAAGTATTCAGGCAAAGGAGATTGGCTGCTCATGGGAGACCACCTGATCGTTGATGGTTATAATGTTATTTTTGCCTGGCCGGAAACATCTGATGAAATGAAAAAGAATGGTCTGGAAAGCGCAAGAAACAGGCTCATTAATACATTAATCAACCATGCCGCTATAACCGGTATTCAAACAACGATTGTTTTCGACGCTGCAAAAACAAAAGACTCACAGCATGAGATTGAAAATACTTTCGGGCTAAAAGCAATTTATACTATGGAAGGAGAAACCGCCGACAACGTCATTGAAAAACTCACGAAGGAGCTGTCGAGGCTGGAAACCGTTTATGTGGCAACATCAGATTGGCTGGAACAGCGGATGATACTTGGACACGGAGCATTCCGGCTTACACCTAAAGAACTCCTGTCCTGGGTGGAACGTGCAAAAAAAGATGCAGAAGGTCATTATACAGGCGGAACACCTGTTGACGGTTATCTGGAGAGAAGCTTAACTGAAAATGTCCGTTCGATTTTTGAAAAATGGCGTCGTAAAAGAAGTTAAATTGGAATTTTCCTTGACTGAGTTTTTACCCTACGTTATAATAGGCTAGGCCAATGAGGCTCGTCCAAGGGTAGCTCAATAACTACATATTATTTAACTAACAGATTAGGTTAATTAAAGTGGGGGGATATAGTGAATCTAAGCGTTCAAAGAGATATCGCCGCCTCTTACCAGTTAATGATTGACGAAGAAGTAGTTGAGTTTGCCAGGGAAGGTGATAATGGCGCCCTAGAATTCCTTATCAATAAATATAAGAATTTTGTGCGGGCAAAAGCGCGTTCCTATTTTTTAGTAGGAGCAGACCGGGAAGATATTATCCAGGAAGGTATGATTGGTCTTTATAAGGCTATCCGCGATTTTAGAACGGACAAGCTATCATCCTTCCGGGCCTTTGCGGAATTATGTATTACAAGACAGATAATTACAGCCATCAAAACGGCTACAAGGCAAAAACACATTCCACTAAATTCTTATGTATCCTTAAATAAACCCGTTTATGAGGAAGATTCTGACCGCACTCTTTTAGATATTATTTCCAGCTCCAAAGTAGCAGATCCCGAAGAAATGATCATCAGCAGGGAAGAATATTATGACATAGAAGAGAAGATGGGTGAAATTCTAAGCTCTCTGGAATGGAAGGTGCTTATGTCTTACCTGGAAGGTAAGTCCTACCAGGAAATAGCCGAGGACTTAAAACGTCACGTAAAATCAATTGACAACGCTCTGCAGAGAGTTAAGCGAAAGCTGGAAAGATATCTTGAAAAACGTGAAGCGTAGAAGGTGTCTAAGAACAAGTAACAATTGACTTTTGTTTCTTTTATGATTAGAATATATTATAATTGAATAATTATCTAGTTTAGCTGAGTAGAGTTAGTTGAGATGAGATGAGCATGGTTTTTTTATTTTGCCCAAAACCGATGTTCGTCTGGAACGTCGGTTTTTCTATTTTTGTACAGGAGGTGAAAAACTATATTGATTGAGCCTGTGTTAAATGAGTACATCCAATTAAGCAAGTTCTACAACCTGATTCCTGTTAGCTGCGAATTCCCCGTTGACACTGAAACACCAATAACATTGTTCAGGAAAACAGCTGACGGAAGACCGTCTTTTCTTCTGGAAAGCGTTGAAGGAAAGGAAAAGATTGCCCGCTATTCTTTTATTGGTCTCGATCCGGAGATCCTATACAGCCACCTTGGTAATCACGGCCAGATCAAAAATAATTCAGGCGAGAAGATCAAGAAAGTAACAGGTGATCCCTTCAAGATTCTAAATAATCTCCTCAGCGCCTATATAACACCTGTACAGACCGTGATGCCAAGATTTTTTGGAGGAGCTGTAGGCTATTTCGGTTATGAAATGTCCCAATGGCTTGAACGGCTTCCACATACAGCAGAAGCTGATCTCGGTCTTTGTGATTGCATGTTCATGTTCTGCGGAACAATTTTGATTTTTGACCACCTGCACCATTCACTTCGTATCGTGGTTAACAACACTATAAATGGATCGCCGGAGAAGTCTTATTCCCTGGCCCTGGAAAAAATTGAGCGGGTTTTTAAAAAAATAAGTGCGCCCGTTCCTGGTGAAAATGATTTTTTAACAGCTAAACATGAAGAAATAATAAGCGTATCAGGCATTGAAAGCAATATGAAACGTGAAGTTTTTCTAAACGGTGTGGTTAAAGCAAAAGAATATATCAGAAGCGGAGACATTCTTCAAGTCGTGCTTTCGCAGCGTTTCCGTCTTCCCTTTGAAGGTAATCCTTTTCAAACTTACCGTCGTTTGCGTTCAATAAATCCCTCTCCATATCTTTATTATATTGATTTCGGAGATTTGGTTATAGCCAGTTCCTCACCGGAAATGCTGGCGCGCGTTGAGGAAGATGAAGTTGAAACCAGACCGATAGCGGGAACAAGACCACGCGGCGCCACTCACCTGGAGGACGAAAAATTAAGTCTGGAACTTTTAGACGACCCTAAAGAAAAAGCGGAACATATTATGCTTGTCGATTTGGGACGAAACGACCTGGGACGTGTTTGCAAACCTGGAACGGTCGAGGTCCCTCAGTTCATGGAAGTAGAAAAATATTCGCATGTAATGCATTTGGTATCCGCTGTCCGCGGTAAACTTTCCCCTGGTCTTACTGCGTTTGACGCATTAAAGTCATGTTTCCCGGCAGGAACGGTTTCCGGCGCTCCTAAAGTAAGGGCTATGGAAATTATCGATGAACTTGAACCGTCAAAACGGGGACCTTATGCAGGAGCGGTCGGGTATTTTGGCTATAATGGCAATCTGGACTCCGCAATCACAATCAGGACTATTTTATTTCACCGGAATTATGCGTATATTCAGGCAGGAGCAGGAATTGTCGCCGACTCAGAACCTGAAAAAGAGTATCAGGAAACTGTTAATAAGGCTCAGGCATTATTCCAGACTATTGCTCTTTCATAAAAGGGATAATTCATCAAAAAAGGGGTCAATATCTTGGCATGTAGGCAGTTGACCCCCCTAAAGCAAAAATTAATTTACCACAAAAGGAGGCGCTATTGTTGCTGGTAATGATTGATAACTACGACTCATTTACCTTCAACCTGGTTCAATATTTCGGACAATTAAAGGTAGAAGTGGGCGTTTGGCGCAACGACCAGATTAATCTGCCGCAGTTGAAACAAATAAATCCAACCCACATCGTTATCTCTCCGGGTCCCGGTTCGCCCGATCAAGCAGGAATCTCACTTGATGTAATCAGTAAGTTAGCCGGCCGTATACCCATACTGGGTGTCTGCCTTGGGCATCAGGCTATCGGCCAGGCTTTTGGCGGGCGTGTTGTCAACGCCGGACGTTTGATGCACGGGAAAACATCTTTAATCTACCACGATGGCGGGGGAATTTACAAAGGTATACCGTCCCCGTTTCAGGCAACCCGTTATCATTCCTTGATGGTCTCAAATGAGAATCTCCCCTCCTGCCTGGCGGTTAGCGCCTGGACCTCAGAAGGTGAAATAATGGGACTGCGGCATAAGGAACTGCCGGTCGAAGGTGTTCAGTTCCATCCGGAATCGATTTTAACCGAGCACGGCCTTGACCTGCTGCGCAATTTTATTAACAACCATACCAAAGGAGGAAGAGATAAAGATGTCTCAGGATATTTCGATAATCAAGGAAGCAATTGAATACCTTACAGCCGGTAAAGACCTGACGGAAAGCCAGTCTGAAAATGTTATGGAAGCAATTATGGAAGGCCAGGCTACCTCCGCGCAGATAGCAGCGCTTTTGGTCTCATTAAGATTAAAAGGAGAAACTATTGAAGAGATTACCGGTTTTGTGAAAGTAATGCGCAAAAAGGCGACCCGCATTAACACTAAATATCCGGTCGTTGTCGATACCTGCGGAACAGGCGGAGACGGCGCCAACACCTTTAATATTTCAACCACTGCTGCCTTCGTAGTAGCCGGCGCTGGAGCCCCGGTTGCAAAACATGGCAATCGTTCCGTCTCCAGCAAATGCGGTTCGGCTGATCTCCTTGAGGCTCTGAATGTCCGCATTGACCTGGAGCCGGACCAAATCGAGTCCTGCCTTGAAGAAACAGGTATTGCTTTCCTGTTTGCGCCGTTAATGCACTCGGCGATGAAGCACGTTGCGGGGCCGCGCCGGGAAATCGGAATCCGTACGGTTTTTAATGTTTTGGGCCCATTGACCAATCCTGCCGGGGCAAAAGCTCAGGTGCTGGGAGTATATAATCGTGAACTTACAACAAAGCTGGGCGGTGTGCTTGCCCGTTTAGGCACTGATCATTCCTTTGTCATCCACGGCGCTCAGGGAGTTGATGAAATTTCCCTTTCCGGACCCGCCTATGTATGTGAAATAAACAACGAAAAGATAAGTGAATATACTGTTGATCCCGAAAAATACGGCTTGCCGAAATCTCCGGTAAAGGAGCTTTTCGGTGGATCTCCATCTGAAAACGCCGCGTATACCTTATCTATTTTACATGGGGAACGCGGCCCGCGCACAAATGCCGTTCTTATTAATGCGGCTTTTGGGATGATGGCGTCCGGGTTAGCGAAAGATCTATCCGAAGGGCTGGATCTGGCGGCAGAAAGCATATCAAACGGTTCTGCGTTGAAGAAACTTCAGCATCTGATCAGGTTTACCAATTCAGCGAAAGAACAGGTGTGCAGTCAGTGATTCTGGAACAGATTATTTCTCAAAAAAGGCATGATCTAAAAACAATTAAAGAAAGGCGCCCTTTAGATTCACTTTTAAGTAGTCTGAAAGGCATGCCGCCATGCAGGTCATTAAAAGCCGCCCTTAGAAAGCAAGGCAGAGTATCAATTCTGGCTGAGATTAAAAAGGCATCTCCTTCAAAAGGAATGATCCGTCCTGATTTTAATCTGGAAGAGATTACAGATGACTTCACCCTCAGCGGAGTTTCCGCCATTTCCGTAATTACCGAAGAGAAGTTTTTTTATGGAAAGCCGGATTATCTTCAAGCGGTTCGTTCAAGAACAGAATTGCCTGTTTTGCGCAAGGACTTTATTATTGACCCATATCAGATATATGAAACGAGAGTACTTGGAGGAGACGCCCTGCTGCTGATTGTCGCAGTTCTTAATAAGTATGAACTTGTCTTTTTTCAAAAACTGGCGTCAGAGTTGAACCTGGAGTGCCTTGTAGAAGTCCATAATAAGGAAGAACTTCAAATGGCCTTAGATTCAGGCGCCTCTTTAATCGGTATTAACAACCGGGATTTAAAAACGTTTGAAATTGATCTAAATGTTACTTTTAATCTGCGGCGCTATATAACTGATCAATCCACAGTAGTAGTCAGCGAAAGCGGAATAAGCAGCAGGCCGCAGGTTGATGAGCTGTATCGCAATAAAATAGACGCTGTCCTGGTTGGTGAAGTTTTAATGCGCAGTGAAAATATTAAAGCAAAAGTAAAAGAACTGACAGGAGTATATTGATATGGTCTGGGTAAAGATTTGCGGGATAACTGATTTGGAAACCGCCCTTTATTCAGCGGAAGCCGGCGCAGATGCGCTGGGTTTTGTTTTTGCGCCCAGTATAAGAAGGATTGCACCGGAAGCGGCCCGCCTAATTTCCCTGGAGCTTCCATCAAGGGTCTTAAAAGCCGGTGTATTTGTTAATTCAACAATTAAGGAAGTTCAACAAATAATAGAGTTTTGCCGCCTGGATATTGCTCAGCTGCATGGCGATGAATCACAGGAATACTGCCGGCAGATTAACGGTAACTGTAAGGTTATCAAGGCCTTCAACGTTCAAAGCCCTCTATTCGGTTTAATAGATTCTTACCCCGCCGACGCCGTTCTTATTGATACCTTCTTACCGGGCAAGGCAGGCGGGACAGGTGAAGTCTTTGACTGGAAATCCCTTGAATCCTTAAACAGGACAAAACCGGTGATTTTAGCGGGAGGACTTAATCAATCCAATGTAAAAGAAGCTGTCCTGTCTGTGAGGCCGGATGGTGTAGATGTAAGCAGCGGGGTCGAGACAAACCAAAAAAAAGATCTTGTAAAAATTATGCAGTTTATCAATTCGGTGAAAGAGGTAACTCACTTATAATAAAAGAAATAAAGATGGCTCTTTCTTGATAAAAAAGAGATTGCTTGAGGGAAACAGCTATGCTAACATTATATAGACAGAGAAAAAAGAGCATACGGGAAGAGGTTGGAGAAATGATTGTTGTTATGGTTAACGGGGCGAAAGAGGAACAGATCGACGATGTTGTCAGACGGGTCGAAAACGCTGGATTACAGGCGCATGTTTCACGCGGTATGGAGCAAACATTAATCGGCGTTGTTGGAGACAAGCGTAATTATCCCGAAGTCCTCAGTCTGGAAGTAATGCCTGGGGTAGAAAAAATCATTCCCATTCTTCAGCCGTTTAAAATGGCCAGCAGGTCTTTCAAACAAGAGGATTCCTCAGTAAAGGTAGGGAATCTGGTTATAGGTGGCGATACGATCCATATAATGGCAGGGCCATGCGCCGTTGAAAGCCGGGAACAGCTTTTTGAAACAGCCTGGCAGGTTAAAGAGGCAGGCGCTACTATTCTGCGCGGCGGCGCCTTTAAACCCCGGACATCGCCATATTCTTTTCAGGGATTGGAGGAGGAAGGACTCAAGCTGCTCGCTGAGGCCAGGGAAGCCACAGGTCTTTATATTGTTACTGAAGTAATGGATACGCGCACTGTGGAAGTAGTCAATGAGTATACCGACATAATACAAATCGGCGCCCGTAATATGCAGAACTTCGTTTTGTTAAAGGAAGTCTCTTCTGTTAATAAACCAGTCCTTCTTAAAAGGGGTCTGTCAGCCACTATAGAAGAATGGCTTATGGCGGCGGAGTATATTATGGCCGGCGGAAATCATAACGTAATTATGTGCGAGCGCGGTATACGCAGTTTTGATACTTATACACGCAACACCCTGGATCTCTGTGCTATTCCCGTAGTCAAACATTTAAGCCACCTTCCGGTTGTTGCCGATCCCAGCCATGGGATTGGAAAGTGGAGATTTGTACCGGCAATGTCTCGTGCTGCCATAGCTTCCGGAGCGGACGGGCTTATAATTGAAGTTCATGTAAGTCCCGAGACAGCCTGGTGTGATGGTCCGCAATCACTTAACCCGGTAAAATTCGCCGCTATGATGGCTGATTTGCGTAATATTGCCAAGGTAATGGGAAAGAATCTTTAAATAACAAAGCAGTAGATCAGTAAATTGTTAACCGCCGTTTAAAAGGCGGTTTTTTTATAAAGAAAGCACGTATTAAATTATTTTTAAAATAACGCAGGATAAAAGTGACTTTCAAAGAAAATAATTAATCACACCGGCTCCGTCAAGAATTGCATTTTTATTTTTGTAGTAACAAAAGAGGTTTCTTTTGTATATATTGACGCTAGCAACAAATGCAACTCCTGGCAGCCGGGGCAAATAACGGTTAAGAAAAGGGGATGATTTAAACGGATGAATCTGTCAAAGGATTGAATTTCGAATATGCAGGGAAAACAAAGGTCATCCCTTTTATACTTTGTTATGGTTGTTCCCTGCCTATTTATAAAGAAAACTCGCATTGTTTTATTGGAGGAGACTCACCAACTTACCGCTTTTACTGCACCACATGCATGAAGCTGTTTTACGGTGAAAATGATCCTGTTCAAGAAAAGGAAACACAAAAATAGCGCCATTTTTCAGGATAGCTCTCTTTCTTAGGGAAGTGGATTAATTAATGCCTGTTCAAGGATTAACCGTTGTTCTTGATCCCGGACATGGTGGTTATGACAAGGGTGCGATAGGTCCAAATGGTACAAATGAATCCCAGGTTGCTTTGTCTATTGCTAAAAAGACACAGTTATATCTGTCTTCCACAGTAGATGTTTACCTCACGCGTACGGAAGATAAAGCCCTTACAAGAAACTCAATGGCTGATCAGATTGCCCGAGCGAGTATGTCGGACAGTATTAACGCAGCCTGTTTAGTCTCCATTCACTGTAACAGCTCCATAGAAGAACAAGATCACGGAGTGGAAACTTATTACTATACCGGCAACGAAAAGGGTAAGCTGCTTGCAGCAAATATAAACAACAGGCTTTCTCCCGCTCTGGGTTTGCTGAACAGGGGTTTAAAAGAGGCGGATCTGGCAGTTTTACGCCACACAAAATGCCCTTCCGCACAGGTTGAAGTAGCATTTATTACCAACCCGCAGGAAGAGACCTTGTTAAAAACTGATGATTTTCAGGAAAGGGCGGGATGGGCTATTGCCAGCGGAATTGCCTCTTTCCTCGGCGTTAATCTTCAGCTTTTACCGGATTTAGATTATTCATACCAGGAAACTCCTCTTGTAAAACTGATCAGAAAAGCAAAACTAACCGAACATTTTGAAAAAAATAAACCAATCACAATGGAAATACTTGCTGATATACTTGATAAACTGGGTATTCTATAAAGAGTAAATTAATTTTCAAGATAGTTATTTGCATTCAACATATTGATCTGTGAAAAGGAGAGAAGCAATCATCTTAAAGAAGAATATACAGGATATGCCATTAAAATATTTCATCCTTACTTTTGGCTGCCAAATGAATATGCACGACTCCGAAGTTATGGCAGGTATCCTGGAAAACATCGGTTACACAGCCGCTGAAAATAAGGAACAGGCAGATATTCTGTTAATAAATACTTGTTGCGTAAGGGAAACCGCTGAAAACAAAATATATGGCCTGTTGGGAAGACTCCGGAAGCTCAAATATGAAAAACCAGCATTATTTATAGGCATAGGCGGATGTATGACTCAGCAGGAACGGACAGCGGAAAAGATTAAAAATCGTTTTCCTTTTGTAGATCTTATCTATGGAACTGAAAACTATCATAACTTTACGGAACTTTTAAAAACTGCACAGGACAGTCAAAAAACAGTTTTACAACTCTCACACCAAATTAACCCTGTTATTGAAGGGCTTCCGATTAAGAGGGCAAGCGGCTTCCGTGCCTGGGTGGTTGTTACTTACGGCTGCAATAACTATTGCACTTACTGTATTGTCCCCTATGTACGGCGAAACGAACGCAGCCGCCAGCCTGGACATATTATTTCAGAGGTAAAAGACCTGATCGCCCATGGTTACAGAGAAATTACCCTTCTTGGCCAGAATGTTAATTCTTATGGAAAGGATTTGGAACAGCCTTCAGATTTTGCAGGACTTCTTACTGAGGTTAACAAAATAAGCGGTCTTGACAGAATTAGATTTGTAACATCACACCCGCGTGATTTTAACCAGCGACTTATTGAAACTATCTCAAGCTGCGAAAAGATATGCGAACACATTCACCTGCCTGTACAAGCCGGAAGCAACCACATTCTGAAGAGGATGAATAGGGGATATACCAGGGAACATTATATTAACCTTGTGGAATCAATCCGGCGAAGCATTCCTGGCGTTTCCGTTACAACTGATATCATGATTGGATTTCCCGGTGAAAGCGATCAGGATTTTCAGGATACGTTGGACTTAATCGAAAGAATACGTTTCGACAGCGCTTTCACCTTTGTCTACAACAAGCGCCAGGGAACACCGGCAGCTTCAATGGAAGGACAGATCCCTGATCATGTAAAAAGTAAAAGAATTAAAGTCTTAGTTGATCTTCAAAACAAAATAAGCAAAGAAATAAATCTGCGGGAAGTTGGAAAAAAACACTGGCTACTTGTTGAAGGGACAAGCAAGACAAACAACCAACTTTTAAGCGGCCGGACGCGTTCCAACAAGACGGTTATATTTCCGGGACCACATTATCTAAATGGAAAAATCGCAGAAGTTGAAATAACGGAAGGGAAGCTTACCCATCTGGAAGGCAAATGGCTGGATAATTACTGCTAAAACTCCCTAATGAACATCGATTTTCAGGATAGTTCCACATGCCGCCAGCGGCGCCAAAAATTATGAAAATCTTATTTTCAGATGAAGGAATTTTGTGTATAACGAAGAATGTTCCAAAGAATATTGTTTCCTCAAGGGAGGTAGTTAGAATTGAAAATATCCTGGTTGGGACATGCCTGTTTTTTAATTAGAAGCATTGACGGAACTGCAATCATTACCGATCCTTTTGATGACTCCGTTGGTTACCCACAGCCCCGGGCAGCGGCAGACCTGATCACGGTCAGCCACCAGCACTTTGATCACAATGCCGTAGAAATGGTTTCGGGAAAACCAAGAGTTATTCAAACTGCCGGTGAACATAGGGTGAATGGTTTAAAAATAACAGGTATCCCCTGTTATCATGATAACGCTAAAGGTTCACTCAGAGGGAAAAATCTAATTTTTGTTTTTGAGGAAGACGGCTTTCGTGTTTGTCACCTCGGAGACCTCGGCCACATACCTGATCAGAAACTGCTTGGCGAAATAGGGAATATTGATGTACTTCTAATTCCCGTAGGAGGCCTTTATACAATTGACGCCTCTGAGGCTAAAGAGGTGATATCCCTGATTACACCAAGTTACGTCGTGCCTATGCATTATAAAACACCACACCTGAAACTGCCGATAAGTCCGGTGGATAATTTTTTAATATATTTCCCGGAACATATAGTTGCTGACCAACTGGACCTTTCTCCCGGAAAAAAACATGAAAAATTGCAGGTAGTAGTGTTAAATCTTACAAAACCATAACTGTCAATATCAAGTAGGCGCCTAAAGAAATATTCTAATCTGCCGCCTTTTAACACTGTTTCATTTTATGTTAATATGTCCAGGCTGGCAGCCAAGATATCGTTCCAGTGATTACACAAATAAAAACCCCTTCGTTACTATTCACAGCCCAAAAA